>CAJOQA010000181.1 GCA_905236465.1 uncultured Treponema sp. | reverse complement strand
GATGTTCTAAATCGCGCTATTACAGCGATTTAGAACTCGCAGGCAATCTCGAAAAAGTCACGAAAGTGAGTTTTTCGAGATGCCCTAACTAGTATATTTTAAGGAGATTTTAATGGATTACGGTAAACTGATAGGCTATGGCCTTGTGTTGGGCATAGGCCTGATAGTTGTTTTTTTCAAGAGTTTGTTTGCAAAAAAGGCTGAATGTGGTGACAATTCTTTTTTTATCTACAATAGCTTTGGTAGAAAGGAATATCCTTTTTCTGTCATAACTAAGATGGAGTGTGTCCTTTCGGGAAACAATAGCGCCGGTTGGTACGCCTATGCCCCGTCTGTTGAAGGGCTAAAAAACAGCAGGATTTTGCTACTGCAAGGAGCCTTGGGGGACTCTGCCGTTGAAAAAAAACTGGAGGCAATCCGCCTTGCCTGCCCTGACATACAGTGGGTAGTCCCGCAAGGAGTCTTTAAGGAATCTTCTGAAGGCGAGGCTGCAGCGACTAACCCTGTAACGCAGGATTTTGAGCCTGGAAAACGGGTGGAAATCGGAAAGGTTACAAAGATTGTTGTTGGAATAGGTTCTTTGCTTCTTGCCACCCTCTTTTTCTTATGGCCTTTCTTTATGGGATCTTTTGACAGGGTTATTGAAGCATTAAAGGAGATGTATGGATATTATATTCTTTTTGCCGCTATCGGATTAGGCTTTCTTTTCGGGGCTGTTTGGTGTTTTGCAAGTAAGATGACATTTGATGCTAACCGCCTTTACATAAAGACACTCTTTAAATCTTCTGAAATTGCCTTTGCTGACATATCCTCCGTACAGGGAATTATGGAAGGAAGCGGTCGCAGCAGGCACTATAGCTGGTACGTATATGTAAGAAGCGAAAAGGGAATTGAAAAGAAGAGTGTTTCCTTTGGTAAGAAAAAAGACAAGGACTGCGGTTGGCCCCTATTTGAAGCTATGAAGAGGCGAAACCCCGCAATAGTATTCAATATATTCTGACCGCACAACCCTAAAGTGTCTCCCCGAACTAGTTTCGGGGAAAATATAGTATTTGTAAGGTAAACCTGATTCTTCGCTGCACTTATAATAACATTTCGAAGCTCATCTGTAATACTAGCGGACTGTCTCTTGGGCTACAATCTGATCCATTGTGTAAAGCGTTAAGATACTACCTTTTTTTGCAGAGTATGGAACTTCAACTTTTCCGCCAGGGTGGCTAAAAGAGACTATAGTTCTTGTGTTTCCGTCTTCGTCATTTTCCTCTAAGTGAATCGGAACAGGGTAGGGGTAAGAATCAATGGTTGCGTTTAGTATCCCGTAAACATCCGTATCATCTTCTGAAGGAATAGGGAAGGACAAGTCAACCGTTACAGTAGAAAAGGCTTCTACCTTCTGGTCTGCCTTCTGAACTTTTATAACTGAAGCATGGTTTTGCCCCCTAGGTGCATCCTGCTGGTTAAAGGTAAAAAGCAGACGGGAATTTTCCATTGCTGCAAAAAGCTGTTGCATACTTGCATCTTTTAAATCTGGAACCGTAACCTGTGGCATGGAAGAGCCTGCGCTTACAACGAAGTAGACTTTTACTGAATCAGAAAGAAATGTTCCCCCGCCAGGGTATTGGGCTAAAATCTGACCTGCAGGACTTTCGCTAACCTGATACACTGTCGGCTGGATTTGCAGTGTGCTTGTTCCGCTGAACAAAGTCCGTAGCTTTGTCTGAACATCGTCAATATTCTTTCCAACGTAATCCTCTAACCGGTCAATGGCGATACCACGGCTAACTGTTACAGAAACCTTGTGGTAAGCTTTTACAATAGAACCAGCTGGTGGGTCTTGCTCCAAAACCAAACCTTCTTCCCCCGCCTTTTCTGAATAGCGAAGAATCAGTTTGGGGTATAATTCCTTTGCCTGCATTTCAAGAAAGGCCGTGGACCAGTTCTTTCCAATAACATTTGGAACCATAACCTTTTCCTGCCCCTGAACAGAAGTAAAAAATACTGCAAGGCAAGAGATAACTACTGCCAAAAAGGTTAAAAAAACTGTAACAAGAATATGTATACCGCCACCCTGGATGTTCTCAATCTGATTTTTAAAGAAAAATCCAAGTTTCCCCTTTTTCTTATTTTTTTTATTTTCTTCTTCTATATTTCCTATATCCATTTTGTACTCCTTTTCACTATTTAGCTAGAAGCAGCAGTGCCCTTATTCAAGAACTGTACCTATAAAATTTCTAGCTCCGTTCATAAATGACTTATAGTCCATGACTTTTTTTGCCTGCCATTGAAGCTCTGTCGCAATAAGAACCCCATGCCCTGTTTGGATAAGTATACCCCTCTGCTTGTTGTAGTCAAGGACTGTCCCTGGAACAGCCATTGTATTCTTTGGAACAGAAGGATCTTGTATGGCAATTTTCTCTGCATCACGGGCCTTAAGAATCCTAAGCTGAACTCCGCCGGTGCTTGTAAAGCAACCTGGCCAAGGAGTATAAGCCCTGATTTGGGCATCTATTTTTTCAGCAGAATCTCTCCAATTTATTCTGCCATCTTCCTTCCTTATTATACTACAATAAGAGGCAAGACCTTCCTGCGGGCGGGCTTGTGGCAACTGTCCGTTTTTAGCCGTATAGCGCAAAATAGTGGTTATTTCGCTACCCCCGTAGAGGGCGCATGTCTTTAGCAAAGATTCAGCTGTTTCAGTTCCCGTTAAGGTAACTTTTTCTTCACTTATAACGTCTCCCTCATCAATTCCTAAAGCCATCTTTTGTACGCTAAAACCTGTCTCCTTGTCTAAATTCAAAATAGCTTGATTAACAGGGGTAGCTCCCCTGTATTTGGGCAAGAGCGAAGGGTGTAAATTTATTCCCCCGTATTTAAAAAGAGAAAAAAACTTGGGCCCCAAAATATGACCGTAAGCAAAGCAGACAAAAATATCAGGATGCAAAGCTGCAATTTGCTCCCTTTCCTCTGCCTTTATATGCTCAGGGGTCAGTATTACAATTCCGTCATCTCTAGCTTCGTTCCAAATTTGCGTAAAGTGACCGACTTCTGTGGGAATCAAATCTCTATGCCTTCCCTGCATAGAAGGTGGGTTCGTAAGTACCCCAACGATTTTATATTCTTGATCCGGCATTGAGGATGACATTACACTGTCTTTTAAGATAAGTTCAAGAGATTTTGCCGAAGCAGCAGGACTCCCTGCATAAATTACTCTAAGCATTCTTTCGTTTTTCCTTTCTGCGCATTTTTGCTTCTTTTTCAGCAAGTCGCTTTGCTTCTTTTTCGGCCTTTTTCTTGAATTTTTCTACAGTATCATCCTTAAACTTTTCATCCCCCCTGTCTATGTAGAGAATTCCGTCTAAGTGATCGTTTTCATGCTGAATGACACGGGCTAAAAGTCCGTCAACATTTTCCAATGAAAAATGCCTACCCCTCTCGTTTATGGCCGTAACAGAGATTTTTTCTGGTCTCCTGATTGATTCATAAACTCCTGGAATAGAAAGACAACCTTCGTCAAATTCACTTTCTTCAATAGAAGTTTTTGTAATTACAGGATTTATAAAGACCCTGCGAACATCATCGTCCACCATGATTACAAAAAAACGCTTGGCAATTCCAACCTGAGGGGCCGCAAGTCCAACCCCATTTGCGCTTATCATAGTTTCAAACATATTGTTAAGGACTTCCCTAAATTCATCATTTATTTCTTCAGCCTTAACTTCATCGCACTTTTGACGGAGCACTTCTTCCCCTAACTTATATATCTTCATCTACTTGTCTCCCATATCGCTAAGCCTAAGCCTTGCTGCCTTTGCGTGACCAGCTAACCCTTCTGCATCCCCCAAGATTCCAGCTGCCTGTGCGCTTTGTATGCAGCCCTTAGAGCCTGCCCGTGTCCGCAAAGTGGTAACTGTTTTTAAGAAAACCCTTACAGAAAGTCCACCTGTAAAGCGGGCACTTCCTGAAGTTGGCAGGGTGTGGTTCAAACCGGCCGCGTAGTCCCCAAAGACTTCGGCTGAATTGTGGCCTATAAAAAGGGAACCATAATTATACACAAGGGCTTGAATCTTATCCCTTTCTTCTCCCTCTTCCATAGCAAGCTCTAAGTGTTCGGGAGCCTTCCTGTTGGCAATAGCAGCTGCTTCTTCCAAACTGTTACAGACAATTATGCGACCAAAGGAGGCAATGCTTTGCTTTGCAACAGATGCAGTTTCAAGTTCTGCAAGCTGCCTTTCAATCTCTTCAGCAACCTTTTCCGCTAAGTTTCTGTCGTTTGTGGCTAGAATTGGCTGGGCTACAATATCGTGCTCTGCCTGAGCTAGCAGATCGGCGGCAACCCAATCAGGGCGGGCTGACTTGTCTGCAATTATGAAAACTTCAGTGGGGCCTGCAACCATATCAATTCCTACCTGCCCATAAACAAGTTTTTTTGCCTCCGCAACAAATTTATTGCCAGGCCCGACTATAACATCACACTGGGGGATGGACTGACTTCCAAAAGCCATTGCCCCTATCGCCTGACTGCCGCCAAGGGCAAATACTCGGTTTGCCCCACAAATCCAGGCTGCTGCCATTATGTTTTTGTCTGCATAAGCCTTGCCCCCAACTAAGGGCTTTCCTGGAATACCCAAACCTTCTTTTAAAGCCCGCTCTTTATCCTCATGGTGAACTCGTGGTGGAGTACAAAGTATTATCTCATCAACCCCAGCCGCAACAGCAGGGGTAACTGTCATTATTACAGTAGATATCAGGGGAAACCGTCCTGCTGGCACGTAAACGCCGGCTCTTTTTACCGCTATATTTTTTTGCCCTGTAAAAAGCCCCTCTTCAAGTTCTATTTCAAAATCATCAAACGATTCCTTTTGCTTCTTTGCAAAACGCAAGGCCAAATCGTGAGAATAGCAGAGGGCATCGTAGAGTTTCCTGTCGTTTTTTTTCAAGTCCTCAGCAGCTTCCCGTAAATCCTCCTTTGAAACTTCAAAAAAGGCAGGGGCAGCACAATCAAACTTGGCACTATATTCTTTTAGAGCTTCATCTTTCCGTTTTTTTACGTCAGATAAAACGTCCTGGACAGTTTGCATGGAAGGTCCAAAGTCCCTGCCCTCAAAAAAAGCATCTTCTACTTCTTCAGCTTTCTGAATTTTTATCATTCGTATGCCGCCTTTGTAAAGTCAACAGGTTCAAAATTATATATTTCCCCATCTATTTTTGCCATGAGGGGAACACCTTCTGAAAAGTCAATTTCATTGCCCTTGTCAGCGGCAATTTTAGCAAAGGTCAGCTTGTTGTTTTTTACAAGCGGTTTTTCTTCTATAAAATGGGAGTAGCAACCAATAACACTGTCCTCTTCAAAAACAACCAGGTCATAGCGGGGATGCTTGATTTTTGAGTAGGGCATGGACCAATAGCGGATAACCTG
>CAJOQA010000180.1 GCA_905236465.1 uncultured Treponema sp. | reverse complement strand
TATTCTACTATGTTCCTAAAGCTATTTGGTATGCTGTTCCTATTGCCATGCTTTTTGCAACTGCCTATATGCTAAGCGATTTTTATGCAAAAAATGAACTATTGGCAATTTTTGCGTCAGGGATTTCACTTTTTAGATTTACGGCCCCACTTCTTATTGTTGCTATTGCAATGAGTTTTGCCCTTTTTTTCTTTGAAGATAACCTTGTAGTTCCTACTTACTCAAAAAAAGTGAAGCTACAGCAGCAAGTGTTGCATAAGGAAAAAAGTCTTGATAACGATAGAATTGTAATCATGACGGAAGAGGGGAACTTAATTTACAAGGTTGACCATTACGAAGCTAATGGAAATAGGCTTGTAGGACTTTTTGTTTTTTTTAGGAATAGTGACAAGACCTTTGACTGTTTAATCTATGCAGAAAGTGCGGTTTGGGAAGATGGGATTTGGCGTTTAAGGAATGCAAAAAAATATTCTGCTAAGGAAACTGGCGACAAAAAGGTCTTGTTTCTTTCATCAGTTGACAAGGAACATTCTTCCCGTTTAGTAGAACCTCCTGAAACTTTTAGAAATAATACCCTTTCTGTAGAAGAAGTTAATACTAAAGAAGCCAGGGAATATATTGCCCACTTAGAAAAGGCCGGCTTACCTTCTGGAGAAGAAAGATCCCTTTATTATAAAAAATATGCGTTTCCTTTTGTTGTTTTCATTGTTGTATTTTTAGCGATAGGACTTAGCGGTAAAACCCGAAAGAATGTTCTGCTTATAAGTCTTGCGCTAAGTATAACTGCTGTTGTTTTGTTTTATATCATTCAGATGATAACAATGCTTATGGCCCGTTTTGGAACAATACCGCCGCTTTTTGGAGCCTGGTTTCCTGTGTTCCTTTTTATTGTAATAAGTTGTATACTGTTACGATATGCAAAAACATGATATTTTAGTATGAGGATTTTTATATGTTTGAGAATTTTTTTGAAATTACAAGTGAAGATAAAAACACAAATGCTCGGTGTGGCATAATGCATTTAAGTCATGGAGATGTTGAGACTCCTGTTTTTATGCCTGTAGGAACAAAGGGAACTGTAAAAGCGGTAAGCAAGGATTCTTTAGAGGAGATTGGCTTTCAGATTATACTTGCTAACACCTATCACATGTATTTACGACCAGGAGCTGATATTGTAAAGGAAGCTGGTGGACTCCACGGCTTTACAAAGTGGTCAAAAAATTTCCTTACAGACTCAGGCGGTTTTCAGGTATTTTCCCTAAGTAAATTGCGCAAGATAAGCGACGATGGCGTTACTTTTCGCAGCGACATCGATGGTAGTAAGCACTTATTTACACCAGAAAATGTTGTACAGACTCAGACCAAACTGAATAGCGATATACAGATGCAGCTGGATGTTTGTACCGGTTGGGGAGAAAATAGAAAGTCTAGTGAAAAAGCCTTAAAAACTACAAGCGATTGGGCAAAAAGAGCTTATGCTGAATGGCAAAGACAGCTGGATGCAGGGTACAAGGGTGTCCTCTTTCCAATTGTTCAAGGAAACTTTTTTGAGGACCTTAGAAAAGAAAGCGCTGAATTTGTATCTTCTTTGGATACCCCAGGACTTGCCATTGGTGGCCTAAGTGTTGGAGAGCCCCCCGAAGTTTTTGCCTCTACTTTACGCTATACAGTTCCCTTTTTACCCAAAAATAAACCACGATATGTTATGGGCATAGGAACCCCTGAATATATACTAGAAGCTGTAGAAGATGGAATTGACATGGCTGACTGTGTGGGGCCTACAAGAGTTGCTCGCCACGGCCTTTATTTTACTCATGGAGGAATGTTAAGCATAAAGCAAAAAAGATTCGAGCATGATTTTTCTTCTATAGATAGCAAATGTACGTGTAAAGTTTGCCGCACTTATACAAGGGCTTACTTGCGCCATATTTTTAGGGAGCAGGAAATTCTTTCTTCTATGCTTGCTTCTTACCATAATCTTTATTTCTTGCATAATATGATGATGAATGTAAGACTTTCAATAAAAGATGGTGTCTTTGCAGACTTTAAGAAAAACTTCTTAACAGAATTTCATTCAGGTAACTTTTAAAAGTAAAGAGGGGTTCTATGAAAAATAAAATTATACTTTTACTTTTTGCTTTCTGCTTTTCTCTTGTTCTTTTTGCACAAAATGAAGGGCAGACAGACTTTGTTTACACTAATAGAGAAAAAATTTATCCTAGCGCAAAAAGACCTAAAGCTGTGTCTTCTGAAAAAATTTCAGAAGCGGCAGAAAAAAATCTGAATAATGCGGGTAAAGATTATGTTGAGAAAAAAAGTGATGTTTTTAAATTTGGACTTGAAAGTCAGATAATTGAACTTTTAACAGAGTTAACAGAAAATCAGGATCCTCGCTTTGTTGATGTTGCTTATGATTTATTCTTAGAGACAAAAAGCCCAAGTGTAAAAGAAAAACTTATACGTTATTTTTCAGCTTTAAAAGATCCTTGTTTAGAGGATTTTACAGTTGACGTTATAAATGACCCCTATGATGAAAAGAGTAACATTGTAGAAGCATCTTTTTTATATCTTGAGTCAGTAAAGTCAAAGGATGCAGTTCCTGGTTTAATTGATCTTTTGGAAAAAGACGATTCTTATTTTACCCAAGCCCTTTCAGCACTAGGTGAATGTGGTGGAAGTTTGGAGGCTCAATATTTAGCTTCGTATATTGACAAACCTGATTTAACAACTGTGCAAAAACAAGCTTTAGTAAAGGTCTTGGGAAAATTAAAAGCTGTAGAAACATTTGACAAGCTAAGGGCTTTAGCTGAAGATCAAAATGAGAATACCTTTGTGCGTATGTATGCTGCCCAAGCAATGGGGAGCATGGAAAAAAGTGAAGCGGAAGACATTTTAGTTTCTTTGTATGAGGAAGAAAATCCAAACTTTCGTGTATATGTGTTAAAAGGTCTTTCCTATTACAATGGAGAAAAAAGCCGTAAGGTTTTATTGCAGGCCCTTAGGGATTCAAATTATAAAGTTAGGCTTGAAGCTATTGAAAACATAGAAAAACTTTCCTTAGGTGATGCTGTTCCCTATTTAACCTATAGGTGCAAGGATGCTGGTGAAGAAAGCGTTGTAAAAAATAAGTGTTACAAAACCCTTGCTGCCCTAAATACGGCTGAGTCAAATAATTTTTTAATAAGTCTCCTGCAAGATGAAAAAACTGCAGATAGCACAAAGGGACGGGTTGCTCAAGCACTGCTTGAACATGGAAATGGCAAAAAGGAAGTTGCTGATTTAGCTATTGCTTCCCTTGCAGACAAGAAAAAACTTAGCTTGTCTTATGCACTTGGCAAAGAAATAGCAAAGTATTCTGATTCTTCTTTTGAAAAAGTTTGCGCCGCTTATATTGCAAGCAAAGATGTTGCCGCTCAGGGAACCGGTCTTGATATGTTTGCAAAAGGAAAGTATTCTTCTGTTAGAGCTACAGTAGAAGAACTTGCAAAACCTGCCATAGAAGCTGAAAAAGATGAGAAGAAACAAAAAACAGCAAGTGGCGGAAATGTTAATGCCCAAAAGGCAAAAAGAATACTTGATTATTTAAATGGTAAGTAAGCCCCACAAAAAACGTGGCTTTTAGGGGCTTACTAAAATATTTACTTGTTGATTTCCTGAGACCAATACTCTTGGTTGTAGATGTCAGTAAAGCGGTACGTTATTTTTACGCTTCCTTCCTGTAGGTAAGTATTGCTTATTTGCATATTGTCTGTTACTGTCATCTGCTGGCCAAGAAAATAAGAGTCCTTGTAATTTCCCTTATAGTCATAGTAATCGCATATAAAATCTAATGTGTCACCAGGCTTTAGTTTTGTCATATTTTTTGCAAGAGGGTGGGCCTCTTCCCCATAGTCGTTAGATGCCCCTGCAATGTAACCTTTAGGACTATCATTGTCAAAGACCAACCACAAGTTTGTTTTATTTCCGTTAAGTAAAACAGGGACTCTTCCCGTTATGCAGTATTTGCCGTTTCCTAATTCACTTGTATCAATATGATAGTAAGGAACTACCTGACTATTTATGCTAAGCCAAGTTCTTCCTGTATCAGCAATAAGTTCTCCTGTTTCTGTAAAGTCAAAAACATTGTCAAGACCCAAGTCTACATATCCTTGCCCGTCATCAAAGAAGAGATTTAGGTCTAAATCGTGAATCAGATCCCATTCTTTTTCGCTCAGCTGCATTGTATATTGGTCATTTTCTTTTTTCCAAACAAGATTTGCAGGGTCAATCCTGTTCATTGAAATATAATCAGCGGTGTCTTCAATAGAAAGTGCCCTGTCAGATAAGAAACCGGAGGAGCCTGTTAGTAAAGCGTTTAGTAAGCTGCTTATTCCATCAGCATTAAGGTTTGCAGATGATGAAGATGCTGCCTGACCGCTTGTTTCCATGCTTGCAAACTGCCTGATACATTTGGCGTAGTCTTCATCCATACCTATTTCCTTATAGGTGTTGCACATCTTGTTTACATAAGAAGTTCTTTGATAAGGGAAATAGATAGAAATTCCATAAGCTCCTGTCATATTAGATGACGTTTTATTGTACTTTATTGCAGACTGAAGGCTCTTTGCCAGTTCTTTGCTTTCACTAGAGTCTATGTTTTTGCAAAGATCTACTAAATCAATTTGGTCAATTTTACTAGAGGAGGCAAATTCCCTTGAGTTATAGCGGGCATCCGATATTTCCTTGTATTTTTTTTCACTAAGACTTTTGCTTACTGATTTTGAAAATGCAGCAAGCCTTTCTGGCACCTGGGAATGAAATTCTGCAAGGTCTACCAAAGATAAAGTTGTCTTTTGCCCCCTGCATCTTTGCGCGCACATTTCTACAAAGTCATCGCTGATTTTTTTACCTATCTTAAGTGTCGAAAGAGAAGAATCATTTCCTAGTTCTGTAAGCCAATTTGTGTAGTACCAACCGATTCCTGGCTCAGTTTCTTCAGAAGCGATCATGTAGTCTGCATAGGGGTTAAGCATTAAAGCTGTTTCAGCAGTTGCCATTAGGCAGGCATCAAAACCTACAAAATCAAATTTTACCTTTCCATCTTCAAGGGCTTCTTTTATCCCATCTAGGGTCATAGAAGAACTTTTCGGAAACTTTTCATCATAACCGTAACCTGTAACTGACCCGCCCCCGTGATCCCAAAAAATCAGGAAATTGCGTTTAGCAGGGTAGTTTTTTGCTGTCCACTTTATAAAAGATGAAAGTGTTGCCGGTGAAGTCATAGCTTTGTTTCCTACATCTTTTACAAGACGCTTTAACCCTCCCTGCTCAATTTTATAAATCTGATTTGTTGATGAAGAAATTCCTTGCGTTTGCCACTTGCTACAGCCTCCGGTATAAACAATAAGGTTTATATTATCAGAAAATTTTGCCGCAGCCATTTCGGCTAAATCAGATGAAGCCATGCCGCTTCTTGATTCCAAATCTGTGCCACACATATAAACCATCAGGGTAACAGGCTCTCCATTTGCAATAGGTGCAATATATTTTGCGCGTGAACCTTCGGTAACGTTTGTGTCAACTGATGAATACGATGCCTGAGGTTTTGCAGGGCCTGCTTGGTATGGCTGGCTTTGCCCTGCACTTGAAAGTGCACCTAGAACTTGCTCTAAAATCCCGCTTCCTTGCTGACTTTGGCTTGTTGAGCTTGTCCCATCAGAGGAAGAAGCTCCTCCAAACAAAAGTTTAAAAACAATTATCGCAATAATCACAGGAAGTGAAAGTCCGCCTGCAATGGCTCCTCTTCCACCTGACCGTTTTCCCGATGTGCTATTCGTTTTTTTTCCTGAATATCCGTCT
>CAJOQA010000179.1 GCA_905236465.1 uncultured Treponema sp. | reverse complement strand
TGCGAGTTGTAAGTCGCTATAATAGCGCGACTTACAACATCGCATTTTCAAAGTTGCCTCTAAAAACTGAAGTTTTTAGAGGCTCCCCTATGTTAAACGTGTCATTCTGAACACACAATGCTAGCAGACGTTGCATTGTGGAAGAATCTATCGAATTCTAGCGGAAATCTGCGAGATTCACAGATTTTTCGCTACGTTCAAAATGACGGTTGAAAGTTTTAGCATACTTTTTGTAACACATCCAAAATAACAAACCTGCTTGAAACCAAAGTATTCATTGGAACAAAAATGTTCCAAACAGATTTCCTTTATAATTACTAAAAAACTTACTTATCTTTTGCACGTTCTACAAATGAACCATCACGAGTATCTATAACTATGCGGTCATCTGTATTACAGAACAAAGGTACTTTTACTTCTATTCCTGTATCTAGGGTAGCAGGCTTTGTAGACTTTCCAGAAGTATCACCTTTTATACCTGGTTCACAGTATGTAATTGTGCGTGTAACATTGATTGGCAATTTTACACCAACAGCCTTACCTTCATAGAAAGTAATTGATACATCATAATCATCATCAGGAGAAATATAACCACCATTATCGCCTAAATCATCTTTTGTTAAAGCAACATCGTCATAAGTTTCCTGATCCATAAAATGAAAGTCGTTTCCATCAATATAGGATAGTTTGACTTTCTTTTCATCTAGGTCAACTTCATCAAATTTTTCGCCAGCGTCTAAACCTAAATCCTGTGTAGAACCTGTAACGATATTCTTTACACGCAAGCGAGTTACCATACCAGCGCGTCCTGATTTTTGCCCAAGCATGCGCTGAACAATAAAAGGAGCACCTTCATACATAAAAGCTGAACCTACTCTAATTTCGTTTGTTGATAACATATTTCTTTTTTCCTACTAAAAATTTCGACAAGCACTAAAAGTATACAAAATATTTTAGTAAAATGCAACATCTATATTTAAATTTTTAGTGAGGTTACGAAAAGTATTCTAATTACAGCAATGACCGACGTGTACACGTCGGTATGTGTGATGTGTATATGTCGGTATGAGGAACGTATACACGTCAGTGTGTGGGGTGTGTATAGATTCCGAAGCAAGTTCAGCAAATGATGATAATTTTGGTTAATTACCATTCGCTGCAAGACTTGATTTTTATACTCTTGCGTTTGTTATAGAAAAAATCGTACATTTGTGCGAAAAAAAATTGCCTACTATATAGTAGCAATGTAAAAGAACTTGTGCTTGAAACCTTGAGCAATAAAGTAGCTTCTGAAAATGCGATTCCGCCTAATAACTATACTTATTTTAAGGAAGAAATTGCTTAGGAGAATTATGATGAATAAAGATGAAATACTTGATGAAGATTGTTTAAAGCTCCTTTCACAGTGGAATGAAATATTTTCATCTGAATTCAAATATACATTGGATGAGATTTTAAAAGAAAGTGAATGTAATAGAAAAATTCCTAGCGTGTCTGGATATAGTGCACACGAAATTTTTTATGATTTGCACGGAGACATTTACATAAGGCTTCTGCATTTTTCCTCAGAGGACTCTGAATTATTTACTATTTGCAAAGATTGGTTTCAATTCTGGCATAATATTTCAGGAGATAAAGAGGGGCTGCTTGTTACAAAAAAGAAAAGACCTGCTCCTATCTCACTAAACGGCTCATATCTTGAGGCATTTAGTGAGATAGATAAAGTAGTAAGGGGTAATTTTTCAAAGAATCTCTTTTCCTTTGAAAACTCTATATATAATGAATCCATGAACTTTGGTCTAAAAAAAGACAAAGCCGATATAGAAGATTTTATATCTCGCTTTGAGCAGAATCAAAAGGAGAAAGCAAATGGTAGCTAAAAACAAAGACTGGCTTCTTGCTGTGTCAAAGGAGGAAATAGGTAAAAAACTTGCAGAATTCGCAAAAAAGTATCCTAACCTCGAAAACAGGTTTATCCTTGCAGAGACAAATCAGAGGAAGCTGCAGAACGCACTTGCATCTTATGTACAGCTTGAAACTGGCGAAGAAGCTATCATACTGTATGATGACACCTTACTGGGTGGTGCTAGGGATGGTTTTGTTGTTACTAATAAAAACGTGTATATACATAATATGTTTTCTGAAACAATCAAACTTCCTATTAGGAACATAAGAACATTTGGCGTGAAGGAAACTGATATTCTTATAGACCTTAACAGTGTTTCTACCGCTATGGCTAATGACGACAGTAGAAAAGACATGGTTTCCCTTTTAAAAGATATTATCCCTGTTGGCTATGCTGCAAAAGATTCAAAAAAATCAGAATCTGCAAAACAAAAAAAGAGCAGACATAAGAAAACGTCAGAAAACAAGCCAAAAAGTGACAGCTCCGATGATAAAGATGTTAGGGAATACAACTTCTTTCCAAAGCACAAAACGCTTCAAAGCGAAACTTTTAAAGGCTTTTTGTATGATGACTATGGTATAGATGAGAATACCAGCCTTGAAGAATCTCTTTCCATATTAAAAAGTCAAGGTTTTGATTTGATGGATGAAAGGAAACATTTTTCTACACTGTCAGTAATCTATATGAATAATTCATATGAAGAACAACTTACGCTTTACGGTATTCGGTATAGAACTATTATGTTGGCAGTAAATGAAAATGATATGTGTTATGGACATATTATTACATTTCCAAGAACAGCACAAAATGGATGTAATAAGCCTTTTTGAAGCAATTTGTAAAAAGTACGACTATAAAGAAACTCACACAACAGACGCTGAATCTATAGCACTCATACCACCAGTGTATAATATGCCAAAAATATATTTGCATCTTCATTTTGATGATACTGATGATGATTTCCTTATGTACTGTGAGTATGGTTCTTATAATATAATATATGATGAATTTTTTAGAGCATCTTTTGAAGAAGATTCTAATGATGAAGATTTATAGAAGGACATAGAAATCAAATATTATGACGAAGAGAGTTTTTTTAAGCTTCTCAATAAATGGAATGAAATTTTTAAGCGAAAAACTGATGCAGAGTATATAGATTTTAATGTCGAGAATGATGGAGAAATCACCCTTCATTATCGCCCAGAAGATAGCATATATTCACCACTCCTTTACTTCTCATTTTCCCAAAAATCTTTGTACAGTTCAATAAGCATGTCGTTCACAAAAGATAACAAGAAGAGAGAAGGGAGTGCAGTTTTTTCAAAGAATCACGGCTATGAGCTTTACGATTATAGTTTTTCATTTGAGTCAGTACTTTCTTATATCGGTATGAACGAAGTATACAAAAACTGGCTTTCCTTTAAGGAATACATTGAGGCATATCAAAAAGCAAAGAAGGATGATGAGGAAAAACAGATGGATGATGATTTGGACGCTCTGTAGCTTTGAGATACTACGTTAAAAAGCCAAGTTGGAAATAAACAATTCCCTTGCTGACCAACGCTTTCCTCATCTTCTTCTGTACGGATGGGGAGAGAAGTACCATCGTTTTTGAAAGAACTGAGGCTGTCTTTTAATGCGACCTACCATATAGTTGTACTTGTCTTTATTTCGGTGGTAATTAGAAGGTAGAAGATAGAACT
>CAJOQA010000178.1 GCA_905236465.1 uncultured Treponema sp. | reverse complement strand
GCACGTCAAAAACATAGCATCACCAATACCACTAACCACCTTAGCAGTAGCCACATCATGTAATTACTAATTGGTAAGTGCCGAGCAAAGCGGCACGCCAAAAACTTAGCACCAGCAATACCACTAATCATCGTAGCAACAACGACAAAACTGACTTGCCAACAGTAAAGCGCCAAGGAGGGCGCTAGTTACCGCCTGGAGAATTTTATACAAAAATCTAGAATAGATTTTTGTATAAAATTCTCCAATCCTTGCAAAAATCCAGGATGGATTTTTGCAAGGCCCTTGACTAAATCTGCATATTTATACATAATCCTGTATAAAATCAACTTGAAAGAGGCTTATTTTGAAAGAAAGGCTTACTCGTCTTAAGACCGTACGAAAACTTATAAAGAATTATCGCATAGAAAGTCAAGATGAACTTTTAGGCTATCTGCAAAAAGAAGGCTTTGCAGTAACCCAGGCAACTTTGTCTAGGGATCTTAAACTCTTAAAAGTTGGAAAGGTAAGTGACGGTCATGCTGGCTATGTTTACACCATGCCGGATGAAGATGAAAGACGGGAAAGCGAGCAAATCTACGTTCAGGATTTTTTACGGGGCTATGTCAGCATAGACTATAATGGCAATATTGTTGTAATAAAAACATTCGGTGGCCATGCGGATTCAGTTTCTAACGCCCTAGATGCCCTAAATATGGATGAAATACTTGGAACTGTTGCAGGGGATAACTGTATATTCGCCTGCTTAAAAGCTGGGGTAAGCGGGGAGCAATTCCTAAAGGCCCTAAAAAATCGTATACCCGAGCTAGAAGAGGAGTAGGGGATGCTGATTGCTTTTGATATAGGTAACACCAATATTGTAGCCGCAGTCTTTGAGGAAAAAAATCTTATAAAACAGTGGCGCATTGCCAGTGATGCTAGAAGAACAGGAGATGAATATACTTCAGTTTTACTGACCTTGCTCCGCGATGCTGATGTCGATATAAAAAAGATTAACAGGGCTATCATAAGTTCTGTTGTTCCAGATTTAATAGGTCCTTTTGTTACAGTGGCCCAAAGGGTTTCCTCGGCAAAACCCTATATTTTATCTTCTGCCTTATCTTTATCCGGCCCCCTTCCTGTACACTTACCAAAGGGGTCAACACACGAACTTGGCACAGACCTGCTTTGTAATGCAGTTGCGGCCTGGCAACTTTTTAAAGGGGCCAATATAGTTGTGGACTTTGGAACCGCCTTAACCCTGACCGTTACAGATTCAAAGGGGATTATACAAGGTGTCACTATATCTCCTGGTTTGCGCACAGCAATTCATGCCTTAGCGTCAAATACGGCTCAGTTACCTGTAGTTCCGCTTGAGGCGCCACCTTCAAGCCTTGGCTGCACTACAAAAGAGGCTATACAAGCCGGTGTTGTCTTAGGCTACAAGGGCCTGGTTGAATACCTTATAAGTCGGGTAAAAGAGGATTTATATAAGGTCTCTGGTGACAAGGGGGACTGTGTCCAAGTTGTTGCGACAGGTGGGCTTAACAGTGTACTAAAACCTATAACAGAATCTTTTACTGTGGTTGATAAGGAACTTACCCTAAAGGGTTTGTGTGAGATTGCAGATTTTGTACACTGTTAAGGGGCACCTTAGCTTAAAAAGTCAGACCACTTAAGCCCCTGCCCAGATATAACATCTTGTTGCAATACTGCCCCCTTTATATCTTCAATAAAATCAGGGGCAAGGCCTGGGCTTAGAACTTTTTCTGTCCGCAAAACCGCAAAATCACTTTCTAAAAGCCTTTCGCCCTTCTTTATGTTTCTTGTATAGTGCAAGGACCTGTTTGTCCTTCCGTAATTTTGACTTTCGCTTTTAGACAGTTTTTTTATTCCGCTACCCAAAACTGTAAGAATTTTTTCCTTTGTATATTGATTTTCCAGCTGTCTTATTATTTCAAATTGCGCAGGATTAAGGTTTAAGCCTTTGCCGTAAGGGGTGCAGGTATATTTCCTTCCATCTTTGCCCCCTAAGTCTTCGCTTTCCTTTTTCCACTTTTCAAGGATGACTCCTGCCTGCTTGACACAATGGCACATATAGGTAAATTCTTCTCCTTCTAGGGCTACAGGATCATCAAGGCCGTCTGTTTTTTTACTTAAGGTTATATGTTTTTCAAGTAAAGTGCCCCCCATAGCCACAGCAAGAAGAGGAACTAAAATCGGGTCAGTTGAATGGTCGCTTATTCCCGTGGGTATACCAAAAATATTTCGCAAGGTCTCAAGGCACCGTACATTGTATTCATCTTCAGGAGCAGGGTAAAAGGTAATGCAGTGCAGCAAAGTTAACGGAGGTAAGGGAATGTCATATTCAAGACCTTTTGAAAAGTCTTTGTCATCGCCACTTCTCAATATTTCAAGAGCTTTTTCTATGTCGGAAAGTTTACAAACTCCGCTAGAAAGGATTATAGGAATCTTTTTGTAATACTTGGCACATTCCTTTAATAAGGGAATATGGTTTGCTTCTGGACTTGCAATCTTAATGGCATCGGGGCCTATTTCCACAAGTTCATTTAAAGACCTAAGCCCAAATGGGGAACAGGAAAAAAGCAGCCCCTTTTTGTGGGTGTAGTCCAGGCAACTTTTAAAAAAGTCTTTATCAACTTCTAAAGCCTTAAATCTATCATAAAGCCTTGTTTTTCCGCCAGGCAGCAAAACAAAACCCGTGTCGGGGTGCAAAATTTCATCCGCATACACCCACTGGAACTTTATAATATCTGCACCGGATTGGGCAGCCTGGTCTATTAGCGCAAATGCCTTTTCTAAGTTACCCCCATGAGAGGTTCCTATTTCTGCAATAACTTTCATAGGCTGATTATAACATATTTTTCAGTTTTTTACATAGAGTTATCAATAGCTATCAATAGCTTTTTTTACTAGTAGACTTTTACCGCCTTTAAATGTATAATTTAGGGCTGAATTAAAATAAAGGGATTTGGTGGGAAAAAAGTGACAGGAATTCTTCTTACAGTTATACTATCGGTAGTTATTTCTGCTGTTATTAGTGTAGTTTCAAAACAATTTGATAAAAATGAAAATTCTTTAGATAAACTTAGAAAGTTTACAGAGAAAAAACAAGGGGAACTGAATACATATTTTAGTGAAATTAAAGATAAAATTCAGAATTTAGGACAGGGACTGGAAAGATCTGAAATTCTTGCTAAAGCAACCATTAAAAATCTGGATCAAAAAAGTGAAGATTTTAACAAGACTGTTGATGTTATTGCTAAAGAAATAAATAAGGTGGATTATATAGGCGATACCCTAAAGGACTATGATGAAAAAATGCAGGCCCTTATGGAGATGACAAAAGTTGTAGAGGAAAACTTGGGACGGGTCAGGGCAGAAGCCAATATAATAGAAGAATTTAATGGTAGACTTGATGGGCAAAAGAAAAAGCTTATAGAAATCGATAAAAAAATTCCTGAATTAATCACAAAGTTCTCTCAGGAAAATTCAGAAAACCTAAAAATTCAGGGAAGCCATTTGCTTGAAGAGTATGAGGGACGTGCTAAATCTATAGAGGAAGCTACCGCGCAAGCCATTGAAGAAAGCCATGTTATAATGAAAAAGATTGCAAGTGACATTCAGGATACATACGAACACGCTGCAGAAAAGGCCGCCCGTCTTGAAGATCAGGCTTTTGCGGAATTGCAGGCACGGTCTGAAGAAAGAGCTGATTCAATCGTCAGCGAGATGGATAGCCAGACTGATCAGTTGCAGGCTTTAATAGACAGCCGCATCCAGCAGGCCCAAGACAGCATAAACGAGCAGACTGATAATTTTAATGCTTCTCTTGAAGGACAAAGGGCTGCCTTTGACAAAGATTTTAAGCAGAAAACAGAAGAAATTGCGTCTAGCATTGTAGAAAGAACTCAGGGAATTGCAAATGAATTCAATAGTCGCCTTGAGCGCCTAGAAGAGATAATCAGGGAAAAGACCGACAGCTTGAATTTTATATACCAAGATAGGACAAAGGCCCTTCAAGATTCCTTTACAGAAAATACTGCTTCTGTAAAAGCGTCATTCGATGAAAAAAGCGCTGCTATGGACAATGATTTTAATGAAAAGCTGCAGGGGCTTTCAAATTTCTTTACCGTAAAAAGCAACGATTTGTCTCAGGCCGTACAAAAAAGAAATCTGGAAATTGAAAACGAAATAAAAAGGGCGACTGAAAATTTTTATGCTGACTTAGATCAAAAGTCCCAAGAGCTTAGTCAGGATTTTTCAGACCGAACTGATTCCTTGCGGGATTCCGTTGATGGAACGGTAAAGAGCCTGCAGGATTATGTTGATAAAGAATTGGCAGACCTAGAGGAAAATGTTACTTCTAGAACTGAATCTACTGTATCTTCTATAGAAGAAAGAAGCAGGGAAATAGAAGAAAGCCTTAATGGAAAAATAGAAGATTTAGCCACTGATTCAGAACTGAAGACTCAGAATATACAGGAATCACTGGACAAGAATTTTGATTCCTTGGAGAATTCCCTTTATTCTAGAATCGATGAAATTTCTAAAGGGGCAGAGGATAGGGCAGTTAGCCTTGAAGATTCACTTTCCGCACGGCTTGAAGAGCTTAGCGTTTCTGCAGAGGAGCAAACAGGAGCCTTGGCAGCTTCCCTTGCAGATAAAGTATCAGCTTTAACAAAACAAACAGAAGAAAAGACTGCTAATCTGGAGACTGCTGTCAATAATAGAATTGCAGACTTGATAGGGCAGACAGAAGAAAAGGTATCTGATCTGGAAACTGCTGTCAACAATAGAATTGCAGACTTAACGGATCAAACGGAAGAAAAAACATCTAATCTTGAGTCGTCTGTCAACAATAAGATTGTAGCTTTAACAGAGCAGACAGAAGAAAAAACATCCGCCCTAGCAGCATCTCTTGCAGATAAAGTATCAGTTTTGACAGAAGAAACAGAAGAAAAGGTATCTGATTTGGAAACTGCTGTCAACAATAGAATTGCGGACTTGACAGGACAGACTGAGGAAAAGACATCCGCTTTGGCGGCATCCCTTGCGGATAGGATTTCAGCTTTAATGGAGCAAACGGAAGAAAAGACTTCTAATCTGGAGACTTCTATTAACAATAAGATTGCGGACTTAACAGGACAGACAGAAGAAAGGGTGTCTAATCTAGAAACTGCCGTCAACAATAGAATTGCAGACTTAACGGATCAAACGGAAGAAAAGACATCTGTCCTGGCAGCATCCCTTGCAGATAAAGTATCAGCCTTAACAGAGCAAACTGATGAAAAGACTCTTGCTCTTGAAAGGGACTTACAAAATCGCACGGATACTTTAAGTTCTTCTATTGTAAATCAGTTTGGTGATTTGCAGAATGAACTTAATGATAAGACTTCAAATTTAGACAGTACTATTCAGGTTAACTTTCAGGACTTGCAGAAAGATTTGATCAATAAAAGCGAAAGTATTTCTAGTCAGCTGACTAGTCGCTTTGATGCGATGCAAAATGATTTAAATTCTAAGACAGGAAACTTAGGGGAGGCAATACTTACCCAAGTTGGAGCCTTGCAGTCTGATTTGGACAATAGGGCTCTGGGCTTAGGTGAAAGTATTAGGGACCGCTATGACGAGCTTCAAGGTCAGCTTGACTCTAACACCACTACTCTCTCTGACTCAATAGAAAAAGAACTTGCAGGCCTTACATCTGCCCTTGAAGAAAGAGCCGCCTTGCTTGATGATAATATTAAGTCAAATTATGAGGACTTGTCTTCTGATTTTAACTCTAAAATTGATGAGCTTAGCGAAAGTGTAAACAGCAAGGTTTCTACCTTGTCTTCTACTGTATTTGAAAGAACTGATGCTATTGATGCTCAGGTAACTGACCGTCTTACAAATATTGCGGATTCAATGAACGAGAGAACAAGTCAGCTTGAAGATACTGTGCAGGGGCAGCTTGAGGATATTTCTCAAAACCTTACGCAAAAAACAAGTGACTTAACAAATCTTGTAAATGAAACTATTGAAAGTGTCTCCGCTAATCTTGGAAGCCGCACTGGCGATGTTGAATCTCTTGTAAACAAGGCTGTTGATGATTTGACTTTGGAAGTGAGGGATAAAACCGCAGCCCTTCAGGAAGAACTTGATACTCGTACTAGCAACTTGAATATTGATCTTGAAACAAAGACTGCTGCCCTTGAAGATGCAATAAATGATAAGACTGAAAGTCTTGAAGATTTACTTGAAAACCGCACAAAAAATATTGAAGAAGCCTATAAGACCCGCACTGATGACTTAGCAAAGAATGTGGAAGACAGGACTGCTTCTGTTCAAGAAGATGTTGCAAAGAAAACTTCAGATTTGGAAAATTTTGTCGCCACAAAGACTTCTACGGTTGAGGCTACTTGTAAGCAGCGTATTTCTACTTTGACCGCAAACTTTACAGAAAAGGCAGATTCTATTGAAAAGGAATTTAAAGACAGGACTTCTGATTTAACAGAAAGATTAAATGAGAAGGTTTCTTCTCTTTCTTCGGCCTTAGCTGAAAAAACAAATGCCTTGAGCTCTCAGCTTGAAGAGAAAACTACTTCTCTTGATGCAGACATCAGGCAGAGCACATCCGATTTGAATAACCGCACGCTTGCAATTGCAAATGATATTAAGAAGAAGACAGAAGCCTTAGACTCGATGCTAAAGCAGAAACTTGAGGAGATGACGGCCGGTGTTCAAATGGAAACCCAGCAGGCTATTGAAAAGTATAGGTCCACAACATCTGGTTATATGCAGGATGTTGAGGACAGAACCAATGAGCTTTATCAGGCCTTGCAGCAGAAGACACAAGAACTTTCTGATCAGATTGTCGATAAATCTGGTTCTCTGCAAAGTAGCATAAGCGAGAAGATTGCGAATATAACACAAGATGTTATGACAAAGGCCGATGAAGCTTTAGCTCACTATGAAGAGACCACTGGTACCTATACACACAATATAGAAAACCGCACGGCAGAACTGGAGCAGGCTCTTGAAGAAAGGACAGGTAGCCTTGAAAAGCAGATAAAAGACAGGTCTGGTGACCTTGAGCGGCAGGTTATGGAAAATCTTTCTGCAATGACAGAAAATGTTATGGCTAAAACTGATGCCGCCATAGACCAGTATACCAGCCTGACCAGTAACTATACTACAGATATTGAAAGCAGAACATCTGAACTTAAGGCCGCCCTTGAAGAAAGGGCTTCCGCTATGGAAAATCAGATAGACGAAAGGCTTGAAAAGTTAAGTGACACTTTGGAAGAAAGGGCTACAATCATCCAAGATAAATTTAACGATCGCACTGCAGATCTAGAGCAGACTTTTGCCTCTAGAACAGAAGATATTTCTCGTCTTGTTGATGAGCGCACCTCTGATTTAACTCAAGAGCTTTCTTCTAAGACTGAAGCCTTAAGCGATGAATTGAACTCTAGGGCAGCCTCTTTAGTACATAATGTTGCTCAGATTACAGAAAATCTTACCCTCAGTGTTACAGACAGAACTAGTGCTTTAGAAAAAAATCTTACCCAAAGACTTGACGGTCTTGAAAGTGATGTCACAAACAAGACAAATGCTACTTCGCAAACTTTGCATGACAGAACTGATGCCTTGGCAAACGAAGTAAAAACCACAACTGAAGCTCTTGATCAGGATGTTAAGTCCCGCTTGCAGAACCTTTCTGCTGAAGTAGAAGAAAAAACTTCTGCTACAGAACAAAAGTTGCTTGACCGCACGAGTGAAATTGATAGCAAGGTTGAAGATACAGCCCAAAGCCTCAATGAAAAATTTAGTGAGCAATTCGCAAATCTTGAGGACTTTGTAAATAACCGCGCACAAGAAGCATCTGATACACTTGACAGCAAAACAGCTGAACTTGCAAAAAAAATCGATGGCTCAACGAGCGACCTAGAAGAAAATGTACGGGCCAGACTTGAAAAACTACAAAGTGACGTTGTTGAAAAAACAGGGAACGCTGAAAAGAAGTTGCTTGAGCGGACTAATGAAATCAACGCTAAGGTAGAAGAAACAACTGATGCCTTAAGAGAAAATTTTGATACACGGCTTTCCGATCTAACTTCTTCTGTGCAAGAACAGTCCGATAGTCTTGAAGAGAATGTAAACAACCGTGTACAAACCTTAGCCGACGCTGTTGAAAAAAAGACTTCTGCCCTTGAAGCTAATGTAACTGACAGGGTACAGGCTTTAGCTTCTAGTGTTGAGGAAACAACTTCTAATCTAGAAGAAGAGGTAAGTGACCGTGTAAAAAATCTTTCTTCATCAGTAGAAGAAAAAACATCTACTTTAGAAAAGACAGTCAATACTCGGGTACAGGTACTTGCAG
>CAJOQA010000177.1 GCA_905236465.1 uncultured Treponema sp. | reverse complement strand
CTATGAGCATAAAAAAAATATCATTTATTTTACCCGCACTGCTTACCGCAGTTTTTATTTCTTCTTGTGCATCCGCAAAGGTCCAGCTGGATTCCTCTGCAAAGTATAAAAAAGAAATCCTAAGGTATACACAAAATCTTTTTGGCAACGAACACCACGATTCTTCTTGGTGGAACGCAAGTCTTGAAGCAGAGGCTATGGCTACATCTTCAAAAAAGTGGCAAAATTTGGGGTTAGAGCAAAGTGACAAGGGGCAAGCCTTTGCCGGAACATACATACGGGATAGCCGCAGGCTCTTTCCTGTTGCCCTGGTAAAAGAGGACTCTGCAAATTACTATATTATCACTGGAAAATCAAAGGAAAAAATCCCCTTTTCATTTGAAGGGGTTATGCTTTCTTATTCAGGAAAAGAACTTTCTAATGAATTACAAATAGTTAAGGTAAGCAAATTTGATAAGGGCAAGGTTTCATACACCCTGCAATCTGATTACCCTGCAGGGCTGCAAGTACTTGTTGCTGGTAGGGAATACGCAGTTGTAGACCTTTGCACAAGCCCCTCCACTGTTTATTTGAACAAAGGCTTTGCAGACGAAGGGGATTTAAGTCAGGAAGAAAAAGACTTTGTTCATTCAGCCATAATAGCCTTACACGATGCCTGCCAGTCCTTTACAGAAACAGGCAAAAAGAACAATACGACAACTTCCCTGCAGCGCTAAAAATGAAAACTCATGCTTAGTCTTCAACCTCTTTGCGGAGTTTTGACTTTTTATTACTTACCGCAAAGATAGAGGCTAAGACTGCTGCACAAATAACAACAGCACCTATAACTTCCCAAATTCCATTAGTAGCCATCATGCAGGCAATAACTGCAAAATACCCCTTTACTGCTGTAAGGGTAGATGTATCGAAACCAAACTTTTCAAATACAGATTGCATTCCCTTAAGCAAAATATCGCCAAAGATGATATAAATAGAAAGCATAACAAGCATTGTGTGGGCAAAAGTTCCAAAGGCTGCTGCAAGAGAACCGCTTATAACTTTTGGCATCTTAGGAATTTTATCTAAAGCCTTAAAGATTAGCCATACAACTAAAGGAAATAAAAAGCGAGGTAAAACAGAAACCGCGGGGTTCAAGAAAAATGGATTTCCCCCACCTCCAGTCATAGTTGCTCTAATCAAACTAGTAATTCCAAAAATTAACCCTGTACACATTCCTGGAATAAGACCTGCAAGAATTGTTGCAAGAATTGCAGGTATGTGCATGATTGTTAATGAAATAAAACCAATAGAAATATATCCTAGAGGGGTAACGCTTAAAATAACGCTTAAAGCCGCAAAGGCTCCAGTCATTGCAATTTTATAGTTGACTGATTTTTTTTCGTTTTTCATAAAAACCTCTGTTTTTAAAATTTCCTTAATTTGTATCATAAGCTACTGAAAAAATCAAGAGAAATTGCTGATACCTGTGTTGGTTAGCATTGACTAACAATTTAAAAATATATCAATAAAATCTTCCATTTTTACCCTAAGTCTGCTATACTTTTTTACATGAAAATTCATACATTCAGTGGCGGTATTCACCCTAACGAGATGAAAGAACTTAGTAGGGACTGCCTTATAACCCCTGCATTTCCCTCCGGAAAAACAGTTACGATTCCAGTCACTATGGGAGGAGCACCAAATACTCCCCTTGTAAAAATTGGCGATACAGTAAAAAAAGGGCAGGTTATTGCAAAAAGCGATGCCTTTATGTCTGCCCCAGTACATGCATCAATCAGCGGAAAAGTAAAAAAGATACAAAATTGCCTAGTTACTGGCAATTCCTATGTTCCCTGCATAGTTATAGAAAGCGATGGCACAGAAGAAGAGGATTTTATGAGCGTTCTAGATCCCTTCTCCTGCTCAAAAGAAGAGGCTGTTGCAAGAATTAAGGATGCTGGCATTGTCGGAATGGGAGGTGCATCCTTTCCAACCCATGTAAAATTCAATGTCGCTCCCGATAAAAAGATTTCCTATGTTATTTTAAATGCAGCTGAATGTGAGCCCTATTTGACAGTAGATGAGCGGACCCTGCAAGAAGATGCCTCTAGGGTGATTGACGGGCTTTCTATTGCAATGCACATACTTGGGGCTAAGGGAAAAATTGCCCTTGAAAACAATAAAGCCTTTGTAAAGCCCGTTTTGGATTCAGAAATTTCAAATGCTAAAATCAAGGACTTAACGGTAGACCTTGTAAAAACAAAGTACCCCCAAGGGGCAGAAAAAAACATAATAGAAGCCCTGCTTAAGGTTCAGGTAAAGGCTGGGGGACTACCAGCTGATGCCGGTGCTGTTATTATAAATGTAGGAACTGCCTGTGCAATAAGCGATGCCTTCCGCTTGGGAAAGCCCCTTATAGAAAGGGCTTTAACAATTTCTGGACTGGCTATAGAAAAGCCCTGTAATGTAAAGGTGCCTGTTGGAACTTTGGTAAGCGACCTTATGCCGGAATTTGTACAGGTAAAAGAGGGGGCCCTTGCAAAAATAATAAGTGGCGGCCCCATGATGGGCTTTGCAATGCCCAGCCCTGCTTTTCCTGTTGCAAAAGGAACAAGTGGTGTCCTTTTTTTAACAAAAGAAGAAACTTACCTTACCGATGAGGATATCTGCATAAACTGCGGTCGTTGCGTTTCAGCCTGTCCAATGAAACTTACCCCAGTAATGATTGTAAATAGTCTTAAGGCAGAAAATATAGAGGCCGCAAAGAAATTTGGTCTTATGGACTGCATTGAATGCGGTTGTTGCTCTTACGTGTGCCCTGCAAACATCCGCCTGGTGCAACGCTTTAGGGTAGGGAAGGGAATTGTACGTGCGCAGATTGCGGAGCAAAAAGCAAAAGCTCAGGAGGGAGGTTCAAAATGAGTGCTGAAGAAAATAAAGCAGAAAGTAAAATATATTTATCTTCAAGTCCACACTTTACCAAGGGAACAAGAACACAGAAAATCATGCTGGCAGTCCTTATTTCCCTGCTTCCAGAATGTGTGTATGGTTGCATAGTATTTGGTTTTAACGCTTTGCTGACAATCGTCGCTTCTGTAGCTGCTTGCATTGTATTTGAATACCTTTTCCAAAAAGCCACAAAGCAGCGGATTGTCGTAGGAAACCTTTCTGCAGCTGTAACCGGCGTACTTTTAGCTTTAGTTTTGCCCCCAACCCTACCAGTTTGGATGGTTTTAATAGGGGATGCTGTTGCAATTGTAATTGCAAAGGGCTTATTTGGCGGACTTGGCTCAAACACCTTTAACCCTGCCCTTACAGGTCGCGGTTTTATGGTTCTAAGTTTTGGTGGTGCAATGAGTGCCTGGCTTGACCCTGTTGCAAAAAAGGCAGGGCTTGATGCCATAAGCTCAGCAACAATACTAAGCAAGGTAAAAGAAGGTTCCTTTACCTCAGACCCCCAGACTCTGCTTACATACTTTTGGGGAAACAGGGCCGGTTGCATAGGGGAAACTTCCATAATCCTTATACTTATCTCCTGCCTCTTCCTTTTAATCTGTCGCATAATCGACTGGAGGGCCCCGCTTGCAATGGTTACTACTGTTGTATTAGGTACCTTTATCCATTCCTTTGCCCTTAGTGCTGACTGCATAAAAGCCCTGACAGACACAGCTTTTGCCCTAGTTAGCGGAGGCCTCCTCTTTGGTGCAGTCTTTATGGTCACAGATTACGCTACAAGCCCTGTAACAAAACTTGGCCGCCTGGTCTTTGGTTTTGGTTGCGGACTGATAACCTTTCTTATAAGAACATGGGGAGGCTACCCCGAAGGAGTAATGTT
>CAJOQA010000176.1 GCA_905236465.1 uncultured Treponema sp. | reverse complement strand
TTGGGCTTTGTTCGGTTTGAGCGTCATGTAGGCTGATTTTACTTATGGTATACTTTGTAGGAGCTGGGCCTGGAGCTGCTGATTTAATTACAGTCAGGGGTCAAAGGTTACTTGAAAAAGCTGACACGATAATTTATGCAGGTTCTCTTGTAAATCCAGAGCTCCTGAAGGTTGCAAAAAAAGAGTGTCGCATTTTTAATAGCGCAACAATGACACTGGAGCAAGTTGTGCAGACAATCATTTCTTTTGATGCAAAGGAAAAGGTTACAGTCCGCCTGCATACCGGAGACCCTTCCATTTACGGTGCGGTTGCAGAGCAAATGGTTGCCTTAAAAAAAGAAGGCATTGCTTACCAAAGTGTTCCTGGTGTCTCTTCTTTTTGCGCAGCCGCTGCGGCTTTAAACTTAGAATACACATTGCCCTCGTATAGCCAAAGCCTTATTTTGACTAGGGCTCAAGGCAGAACTCCTGTAAAGGCAGAGGAAAGTCTTAGCTCTTTTGCTTACCACAATGCTAGCCTCGTTATTTTTTTAAGTGCAGGTCTTGCAAGCAAGGTCCAGTCAGATTTAATTGCGGGTGGACTTGAACCCAAAACTCCTGCCGCCATAGTTTACAAGGCAAGCTGGCCTGAAGAAAAAATAGTTACGTGTACGCTTGAAATGTTAGCAGATTCTATAAAACAAGCGGGAATAGAAAAGACTGCTCTTTTAATAGTAGGAAAAGTTCTTGAAGCAGCAGACGGGAAGCTGCCACAAAAGAGTGAAATGCGGTCAAAGCTGTATGACCCCCTTTTTACAACCATGTACCGCAAAAGTTCCGGCATTGCGGTGATTTCTTTTACTAGCCCTGGGGCAAAACTTTCGCGCAAAATAAAAGCCTTGCTTACTGAATTTGATGTCTCGCTTTTTTCTGGGCAAAAGACCTTTTCTGCTAGCGA
The DNA here is from genome assembly GCA_905236465.1 of uncultured Treponema sp. Classification (GTDB taxonomy): domain Bacteria; phylum Spirochaetota; class Spirochaetia; order Treponematales; family Treponemataceae; genus Treponema_D. Next base: position 4,302 of record CAJOQA010000176.1, on the reverse strand, counting down.
AGAAAAAAATCCTCTTATAACTTATATAAATCTTGATGACTGGGTAAAAGAGGCTTTTTATAAATATGCTGCCCTTATTTTTATTGGGGCTTCAGGAATTGCGGTGAGGGCAATTTCTCCTTTGGTAAAATCTAAGCAGACAGACCCTGCTGTTATTGCAATGGATGAAAAAGCTCAGCTTATAGTTCCCTTGCTTAGCGGCCACTTAGGCGGGGCAAATGATTTAGCAGAAAGGTTGTCTTTAGCCCTTACTTCTAAAGCCTTTGTTTCTACTGCCACAGATATAAATACCCTACTTTCTATAGATAGCTTTGCAAAAAAGAATTTACTTTGCATAAATAATATGGATTGCGCAAAAAAATTTTCCGCAGCCCTTTTGCAATGCAGGAGGGCCTTTATATCTATTGAAGGAAAGCTAAAAGATTTTGTGGACTTTGAAGGTGAAATTCCCAATGGAATGCTTACAACTTTTACCAAGCATGAAGTTTTTCTAAAATGTAATATCCTTTCTAAAGCCCACATAACTTTTTTTAACCACACAAATTCTTGTAATGGACTTTTTCTTTTTGCAAAGTGTCTAATCTTGGGAATCGGGTGCAGGAAGGAAAGCAGCGAAATAGAAATAGAAACTTTTGTAAAAGAGCTTTTTGAAGAAAATAACTTGAGCCTCCATAGCTTAAAGGAAATACATTCAATTGATTTAAAAAAGTGTGAGGGTGGAATTATTTCTTTTGCTAGGAAAATGAACATTCCTTTTGCTACCTATTCAGCTGAAAAGCTAAATGCCATCCAAGGTAGCTTTTCAAACTCTGACTTTGTAAAAGAAGTTACAGGCTGCGACTGTGTTTGTGAAAGGGCAGCTGTAGCCCCATTAAAAAAAGAAGATGGAAATTTAATAGTAAAGAAAAGGTGTAAAAATGGTATAACCTTAGCCCTTGCCATACATCCATTCGCAATAAATTTTGGAGGACTAAAAAGTGAGTAAAAAAATTTTTGTGTGTGGAATAGGGCCTGGTAGTCTTGGCAAAATGACGGTAGAAGTTAGAAGGGTTTTAGAAGAATGCCAGGTAATTTGTGGCTATAAGCTTTATACTGATTTAATAAAAGATTTTTTCCCAAACAAGGAAATCATAAATTCCCCTATGACAAAAGAAGCGGATCGGTGCCGTTTAGCTTTTGAAAGTGCTAGTAGGGGAAAAGATGTTGCCTTCATTTGTTCAGGGGATTCTGGAGTGTATGGGCTTGCAGGACTTATCCTTGAAATGCAAAAGGATTTTAAAGATGTTGAAGTTGAGCTTTTGCCAGGGGTAAGCGCAGCCCTAAGCGGAGCTGCCCTTTTGGGCTCTCCCCTTACAAATGATTTTTGTTGCATAAGTTTAAGTGACCGCCTTACTCCCTGGACCCTTATAGAAAAACGTCTTTCAGCTGCCGTTGCAGGAGACTTTGCGCTAGTACTATATAACCCTGCAAGCAAAGGCAGACCTGATACTTTGCGCAAGGCCTGCTCCCTTTTGCTAACCCTTCTTCCAGAAGACAGGCCTTGTGGTTACGCTTCAAATATAGACCGAGTAGGGCAGAAGGTTGGCATATTAACCCTAAAAGAACTAGCAGTTTTTGAGGCTGATATGGCAACAACTGTTTTTATAGGGAATTCCCAAACAAGAGTCGTGGGAAAGAATCTGGTAACTCGGAGAGGCTATAGCATAGAGGAAGTTTTGTGATGAAAGGACTTCTTATTTTTGCTGGTACCAGTGAAGGGCGGGAGCTTTTTACCTATTTTGCAAGAAGCGGAATTCCTTGTACTGCCAGCACCGCAACAGAATACGGGGCAAGTCTTTTATCAGATATTTCTGACCGTTATCCTTGTGCAAAAGTTATATACGGCAGGCTTTCTGCAGCCGAAATGGAAGAGCTCATTTCCTCAAATAATTTTCTTTGCGTAGTAGATGCAACCCATCCCTTTGCAGGCCTTGCTTCAAAAGAAATAAAGGAAGCCTGCAAAAAGTGTGCTATTGCGTATTTGAGGTTTGCAAGGAAAACTCAAGGGGCGGCTGGTGAGAATGCTGTGACCTTTTCTTCTATAACTGAAGCTGGAACCTATATAGAACAAAATGTAAAGGGAAATGTTCTTGTAACAAGCGGAAGTAAGGGAATAGAGGAATTGTGCAAGGTTGTTACAGATAAAAGTAGGCTCTTTTTTAGGGTGCTGCCACTTGTGCAAAGCCTTAAAATTCTTGAGGACTTAAAAATAAAAGCCGCTAACATAATTGCGATGCAGGGCCCCTTTAGTCAGCAGATGAATGAAGCTATGCTAAAGCAGATTTCTGCTGAAGCGTTGCTAACAAAAGAAAGTGGTAGGGCAGGGGGCTTTGAAGAAAAAGAACTGGCTGCAAAAGAATGTGGGGTAAAACTTTTAGTTATCTCAAATCCGGAAGAAAAAGAATGTGAAGAAAAAAAATATGACTTTGAAGAACTTGTTGAAGAAGTAAAGCGCATTTTTAACTTTTCAGTAAAGGTGTCAGTTACGCTCGTTGGAGAAGGTTGTGGAAACTTAACTCTAGAAGCAAAAAATGCCATAAGCCAAAGTGATATTATTTTTGCAGCTCCCAGCCTTCTTTGTCGCTTAAAAAAAAGAGGACTTCTTGTTGGTAAAGAAAATGCCCCCCTGTATACTTTTAGCCAGGTGCAATCTTTTCTAAAAGACCACCCCTCTTATACATTTCCCCTTGTTATTTTTTCAGGAGATACAGGCTTTTATAGCGGGGCAAAGTCTTTTGCTAAAAGTGCAAGTGAAGCTTCGTGGGCTGTAACTATAATTCCAGGAATTTCTAGTTTGCAGTACTTTGCTGCAAAAAGAAAAGAGGCCTGGCAGGACTATAACCTTATAAGTATGCACGGAAGAAAGACTTCGCTTATTCCAAACTTGTATTTTAATAAAAAGACATTTACCCTTTCTTCTAACCTTGAACAGCTAAAGGAAGCTGCTGCACTGATTGCTAAAGCTAAGCAGGCAGGACTTATAAAAGAGATAGAAGTAAGTGTGGCCTTTAATCTAGGGCAAGAAGATGAAGACCTTTTTTCTTGCCAAGTAGAAGATTTATATTCTTTGCAAAAAGAGGGGCTTTATTCCGCTCTTTTTATAAACAAGGGAAGTGTCGCCTCTCCTTTTACAGGCTTTAAGGATGAAGATTTTATCCGCATAGAAAAAATTCCTATGACAAAGAAAGAAATCAGGTCTGCAATAATCACAAAACTAGGTCTTTGCAAAGATTCTATTTTTTACGATATTGGCTGTGGAACAGGTTCTATTAGCATAGAAGCTGCTTTTTGCGCCTATGAAGGAGAAGTGTTTTCCTTTGACTGTAAGATGCAGGCTTTGTCCCTCTGCAAAGAAAATGCTGACCGATTTTGCTTGCAAAACATAAACTTTATACAGGCAAAATGCCCTGAGGGTATGGAAAATATTTTGCCGGCTACCCATGCTTTTATAGGGGGAGCAAATGGAAATGTTAAGGATATAGTTTCACTCTTGCTCAAAAAAAATCCTGACATGCGCATTGTAATTTCTGCTATAACTTTGGAAACCGTAGCGGAGCTTGCGTCTTTGCAAAAGAAAATGGGGCTAAAAAATTTTGAGGCCGTACTTTTGTCTGTTGCAAAGTCAAAAAGTGCAGGGGACTTTACTTTAATGTCAGCCTGCAACCCTGTCTATATCTTTTCGTTTGGAGGAAAATAAAATGACAGGTCAGGTAAAAATTCCTCGCCTTATGATTTCTTCTTTTTCAAGTAATAGCGGTAAGACTTTGATAACTTGCGCCCTGCTTTATCTACTAAAGAAAAAGAATCTTAATCTGACGGCATTTAAATGCGGACCTGATTTTATAGACCCCATTTTTCATTCAAAGGTTTTGGGAATAAAAACTTTTAACACTGATATTTTTTTAGCCGGAAAAGAAGCGGGCCCTTCTTTGTTCGCTAAGAATTTTATAGAAAGCAAGGCAGACCTTGCCCTGCTAGAAGGGGCAATGGGCTACTATGACGGACTTGCAGGATCTAGTCCTATAGCTTCCGCTAGCGAAGTTGCCGCTGCCTACAAGGTTCCCGTGATTCTTGTAGTGGATGCCTCATCATCTTCTTTTTCACTTATACCACAGATAAAGGGGTTTTTAGAATATAAGAACGGAGACTTTATAAAGGGTATAATACTCAACAAAGTTACCGCAGGTCTTTATGCAAAATTAAAGGAAGTGATTGAAAAATAATGTCATCTGCCGGTTTTAGCTTTTTTACCCAAGTCGCAAG
>CAJOQA010000175.1 GCA_905236465.1 uncultured Treponema sp. | reverse complement strand
TTTTAAGAGTAAGAGTTTCCGTATCGCTTAAAACCCTTGCCGCAACAAAGTCTTTTTGTATTCCGGCTGAATCTTTTAAATTTTTCTTTGCAAAAGCATAGCGTTTTACAAGTTCCCTGTGATCAAGAACTTTTTGCATCTGCTTAGGCTCAAGCTCTTCTAAAAGGGGTGCCCTGTACTTTTTAGTTACAATATCTTTTATAATAAAATCGCTGTCAGAAAAAGACGATGTTCCTGGCTCTATAGGACTTTCTGCAAATTCTACAGCAAGACCATCAAGTTTTTCAAAGGTCTGAGAATCATCTAAAGTAATCCATTTATTTTCTTCCTCAGAAAAAAATTCATTGTTTTTATTATATTTATTTTTTACCCTCACCGGTATCAGCTTTTTCTTTTCCAAGGATTTAACAAAATTTGCAGATAACAGTTCCCTATAAAAATATTCCTCTATAACCATAAGCCCTCCTAAAAAAGCACATCATTTTTTGAAAGAACTATTTCACCATCTTTGCTAAGCCTTCGTATAATGGAAAGAATTTCATCTTGTGCTGCATAAATATCACTAATCCTGACAGGTCCCATGTACTCCATGTCTTCTTGTATCATTGCGGCGGCCCTCTTAGACATATTCCTAAAAATCTTATCCTGCACTTCAGGATCCACATTCTTCAAAGCTTTTGAAAGAACAATCTGATCAACTTCCCTAAGAATTTTCTGAATGGACCGGTCATCAATATCAACAATAGAAGAAAATGAGATATTATTCTGCTCTAAGTTCATGATAAGAAGCGGATTAATTTCAAAAAGACTGTCAAAATTTTCAGAAAGACACTCAAGTTCACCGGACGAAAGATCCTTACTAACGAAATCACTCATTTCTTTTCCATAAAATCCAGCTTCCTTGAACACCTGCCCTGCAGCACAAAGAATTTCAGGGTCACTGTTCTTTTTATCTGCAAGTTCCTTATACGCCTCTTTTAGATTGCCCCTCAGATTTTCAGGAACCTTTCCTAAAATTTCCTCCGCACCTTTTTCTCCCACGTAAACTAAAAGTTTTGCAAGATTATTTATATAACCTTTCAAAACATAATCTGAAATTATATCAAAACACTTCTTGTTAGCTGCCTCAAAATTATTCTTTATCTTTTCTTCCATAAAAACCTCCAAAACACTTCCAGAATGTTGAGCAGAGCAAAACATCTATAAACAAAATATAGTCCAGTTTTTAGTAATTTATACTAAAAATTTTATTCTCTTTCTCTTTTTTCAGCCTAAAAAGCCCTAAAAAAGAGCTCTTGCATATTTTTATCTTTTCTTGTATACTAAGCCTACCCGATAAAAAAGAGAGCCTTGCATTTATCCGCAGGCAGCTCAAAGCATTCGTGGCGCTGCCGTTGGCAGGTTTTGGAATGGCAAACCATTCTGATTTTTCCCTCTGGACGAAAATGAATGCAAAACTCTTTTTATATTCAGCGTCAAGAAGAAACTGAATCAAACGCCCGCTCTTATCCGCGGAAATTTCCCCTTGCATTACAGAAAGCAAAAGGCTCTTGGGTTGAGGATGTAGAAGGTAACCGCTACCTCGACTTTTTATGTGGAGCAGGAACATTAGCCTTAGGGCATAATGATAAAGAAGTAAATGAAGCTATGATTGAGCTCATCACTTCTGACTCACCACTTCACACCCTTGATTTAACAACTCCAACAAAAGATACCTTCGTTGAAACCCTAAGGAATCTTCTGCCAGAATCCCTAAGAAAAAACTCTAAGATTCAGTTTTGTAGCCCAAGCGGTACCGATGCAGTTGACGCTGCAATAAAACTCTGCAAAACCGCTACAGGTAGAAATACTATTATTTCCTTTACCGGAGCCTATCACGGCATGGGACACGGAGCTTTAAGTTTAACAGGAAACTTAGGTGCAAAGGCCCCCATAAGCAATTTAATGGGAGGAGTTCAATTTTTCCCCTACCCCTACTCATATCGTTGTCCCTTTGGACTTGGCGGAGATGCAGGAGCACGTGCAGCATCAGCCTTCTTTGAACGTATGCTAAAAGACCCAGAAAGCGGAGTTCCGCTCCCTGCAGCAGTCATCCTTGAAGCAATTCAGGGTGAAGGTGGCGTAATTCCAGCTCCAGTTGAATTTTTGAAGACTGTCCGCCGTGTTACCAAAGAATTGAATATTCCTCTTATAGCAGATGAAATTCAATGTGGAATAGGGCGGTCTGGAAGATTTTTTGCCTTTGAATACGCGGATATTGTTCCTGATGTTATACTTTGTAGCAAAGCAGTCGGAGGCTCCCAACCCTTAGCTGTTGTCGTATACGACAAGAAATTAGACTTATGGAAACCAGGAGCCCACGCAGGTACATTCCGTGGCAATCAGCTTGCAATGAAGGCAGGGACTGTGTTGCTAAAAAAAGTCGGTACAGAAGATTTCCTTGCAGAAGTCCGCAGAAAGGGAGATTATTTAAGAAGTAAGCTTGAAGAGCTTAAAAAGAATGTTCACATAATAGGTGATGTTCGCGGAAAAGGTCTCATGATGGGCATTGAAATGGTTGACCCAAACGCAAGGCCGGACTCACTCGGTTCCCTACCAGCTTCCGGTGAAATTTGTGCTGAAGTTCAGAAAGAATGTTTTAAGAATAAATTAATTATGGAAAAAGGCGGAAGAAATGGATCTGTAATGCGTTGCCTTTGTGCTTTGACTGTAACGGATTCTGAAATCGACCAGATGATTTCTATATTCTCTGCAGCGGTCAAAAAAATCGACAGCCAAGTCTACAAAAATCCCATTGGACAAATTGCATGAGCGACTCCCTGCTAGTTACCAACAAAGAAGATGACAAAAAAGCTTTTGCCTACAGGATTGACCTTGCGGCAAAAGCAGTTCAAGAAGCTCTTTCAGACAAAAACGCCTATGTAGGACCTGAACCTGAAGAACTTGCAAGGCGTATAGCTTCTTGCCAGATACTTCCAGAGCACGGCATAGGCTTTGATGGCATGATGGAAAATGTTAAAAAACTAATCCTGCCAAATATGCTCCGTGTTTCTTCTGCAAACTATATGGCTCATCTTCACAGTGCCCCCTTACAAGATTCCTTAGCTTCAGAATTACTTTTATCAGCCTTTAACCAAAGCATGGACAGCTGGGATCAAGCCCCTGTCGCTACAGAAACGGAATGTGCTGTTATAAAATTTCTCTGCAAACTCTACGGTTTTTCTCCTGATTCTGACGGCTGTTTTACAAGCGGGGGCAGTCAATCCAACCTTACAGGCATCTTACTTGCTCGCGATTGGTTTTGCAAAAACAAACTTAATCACGACATAAAAAAAGAAGGCTTGCCAGAATGTTATTCTAAGTTCCGCTTGTATACATCAGAAGTCTCGCATTTTTCTATGGAAAAATCCTGTCACTTGTTGGGCTTAGGTTATAATGCGGTTGTAAAAGTTCCAGTAGATGAAAAACAAAAAATAAACATAAAGGCTTTGCAACAGCTACTAAAAGAAGACAAAGACAAAGGTCTTATCCCCTTCTGCTTAGTCGCAACAATTGGAACTACTGACTTTGGTTCAATTGATGATGTTGTAGCCTTACGGTCATTAGCTGATGAATACGGCATTTGGCTACACGCAGACGCAGCTTACGGCGGAGCCCTTGTTATGTCAAGTAAATACTGTAACCGCATGGGAAACCTTAGCCTTTGTAACTCGCTGACAGTTGATTTTCACAAAATGTTTTTGTTGCCTATAAGTTGCAGTGCAGTCCTTGTAAAAGACAAATCATCCTTTGAGCCACTTGAACTTCATGCAGATTATCTTAACAGAGAAGAAGATGAAGAAGATGGCTATACAAATCTTGTTGGGAAATCTATCCAAACTACCCGTCGCTTTGATGCCCTAAAAGTATGGATGACATTCCAATCTTATGGAAGGGATGGCTATGCTTCTATAATTGATACCTGCATAGAAAATGCCACTTACGCATATTCATGCCTTTGCAAAAGACCAGAACTTTTACCTGCAATAGAACCAGAAATAAGCTCTTTGGTCTTTAGATTGCAGTCTAATGGGCATCCCCTAAGTGACGATGCCCACAAAAAAATCAGACGCCTTCTTTTGCTAAAAAAAGGGATTGTCATTGGTCAAACTGTTTACGATTCACACACGCATCTTAAGTTTACCTTGCTAAACCCGCTTGCAACCCATAAAAGTATAGATGAAATTTTTGATACAATTATAGAACTTGTAGGCAACCTTTAAAAAGTTGCGATAGCAAGTTTTTAAAGGTACTACTTACTCTTTTTTAGGAAAACCACATATTTAAGGCTTCTTTTTTCTGTAACATTGAAGTCATCATCAAAATCGCACTCCTTGCATTCAAAGGATACTGCAATTCCTCCTTTATAGAACCAAAGTTTTTCTTCTTCAAATCCAGGCCCTTCTGCGTATGTCCAGTAAAAGGGGTCAGTGCTTGACGTTTCTATAAAATCAAAAGACTTTCTATCGCCACCATTACCTGCAGCAACATTCCTTAAATTCGTATACTTAGCAGAAAGGCATTTCTTTGCTTCATTATATGTAATATCAATTTTTACATTTTCAATATTTTTCACCTGAAGTTTTTTATTCTCTTGCTTAATGATTTTATACGAGTCATATTTGTAAGTACCTTCATAATTTCTTAGAACATCACTTGTCTGACTCATTAATTGAGCAGAATCTATACCAGACACTCTTGTATAGGGATTTTCATATTCAAAGCTTCCTGACCAAACTTGTTCAGGTGCATTTTCAAGATAGAAAATGCTAATCTGCTTATTTTCATCAATCTTTATACATGAATTATTATGGCAGAATGTATTCTTTTTATAGGAAAATTCACTTTCCTTTAATATTACAGTTTTCCCCTGCCTAACATCAATTTCCTTAACAAAGACCTTGCCGTTCTGAACTATCAGCTGAAGTATTTCAGGTGAACGCCCATGTCCTTGGAATGCTCTGCTATTCTGCTGAATATAGAATCCTTCTTTGCCATTAAATTCAGAAACAGACTGAATATTCTTTAATGGTTTAGAGTTGGGACGTTCTGAATATGAGCCTGCTTTTATATTAGATACTTCAGAAGCCAGTTTATCAGCCGCATCTTTTTCTATTGGTAACAGATATTTAGAAAAACACCAGCCCTCATATCCATTAGCGCATTTAATCTTTACCCAATTCGCAGAAACATTGTCAATAGTTTCTTTTTTCCCCTTTTCCAAAATTTCCACACCTAAATTCGGTTCAAGAACAGTTATTATTTTTGAATCAAGCCCATCCCCAGACCGGAGCCTTAGGCGATCTGTAGTATAATGGGTAAATGGCATAGCATACAAAATGCTAACAAAAAAATTAAAAAGGCTAGGGAACCGCTGATTAATTCCCCACAAAAGCAAATTCTGTGATATAATAGAAGCATGAACCAGTTGACATTCACCGATATAGAAT
>CAJOQA010000174.1 GCA_905236465.1 uncultured Treponema sp. | reverse complement strand
TGTTTTTTTACTATATATATGCTAGAATTATAATGAGGGTTTTTATATTTTAGGAGGTAGCTTATGAAATTTAGAAGTATTTCAGCCGTTTTATCTATATTGACAATGATCGCTTTTGCTTCTTGCTCTGCTTTGTTTGATGATGATACTGAAAGTATTACGGTTGCGGCACCGAGAGGGGTGAGTAGGGATGCTTGGGATATGACTTCACCCGATGCTTACATGGTAACAGTTATGAGAATTTTTGATGATGAAATGTTAAACTATCTTATGAAAAATAAACAGATTTTTATGTATTCATGGGAAGGAGAAAGTGAAGCTTATTATCAAGATGAGCTTGCAGAGGGTGGAGAGTATACTCTTTATGTTCATGAGGCAATTTCTTTAGGAGAAAAAAAAGTTTCTCGTAATTTATCACCTGGTAGATATTTAGTTTTTGCAGCAGCTGTAAAAAAAGAAGAAAATGCGTACAACTATACTGGAATAGAATTTTATATGCCTTGTTATAAATATGAAAACGAAAAATCTTATAACTATTTTGATTATGATGTAATAGAATTATCAGGAGATGCGGTTGTAAATCTGAATGTTAAACCGCAAGTTATTGATAATGATTGAAGTTGTGTAAAAAGTGCTACCCCGAGTGGCACTTTTTTATTATAATAACCATGTGATAATATAAATGAGGTTTTGTATGGCTGTTGTTTCTGTAAACATAGATAATGATGATAAAAATTCTTTTAGTATGATTTGTTCTGATTTAGGTATGAGTATATCAACAGCGATAAATATTTTTATCAAGGCTGTTAACCGAACACATAGTATTCCCTTTGCTTTATCAATAGGGGAAAAAAGTTACAAGAAGAATTTGACAAAAAAAAATATAGTAGAAATGCTTTCACTTTCCTATAAAGATGATTTAGTAGAAAATTCTGCAGCAATTGAAAATCTTAGGGAATTAACAAAAAATGATGTGTGGTGAAATTTATTGGGTTGATCTAGGGATTCCTTTTGGAAGTGAGTCAGGATATTTTCGCCCATGCTTAATTATACAAAGTGATTCGTTGAACGATTCTGAGTACAATACAGTTATGATTTTACCTCTTACTACAAATCTTAGGCTTGCAGAATGTGATTGGAAATAGATAGTAAAAAGTGCTATCCCGTGTGGCACTTTTTTAGTATATTAAAAGTATGAAGATATTTATCAGCGATTATGAAACAAGTGAAAAATTTTCCGTGAAATTTGAAGATGGCTTTACAAAGGCTTTGTTAGAGGCTGTAAAGGACGTTCCCGGGCGGATTTGGGATAACCAAACAAAGGCATGGGTTTTAAGAAATTCTCAAGACTCAATAAATTTACTCTTGCAGAATTTGTATAATACAGGGCTATTTAATATAGAAGAAAATGTAAAAAATCAGATTTTACCTAAATCAGAAAAAATCAAAAAAATGAAAGAGATTTTAGAGGCAAAGCATTACAGCGTGGCCACTCAAAAGCGGTATATTTCTTGGGTAGAAAGTTTTTTGGCAACAACTTTTGCGCAAAAAGAATGTCCTGAATGTATTAATGAATTTCTTACGGACTTAGCAGTAAAAAAAAGAGTAAGTGCGTCTACACAAAATCAAGCGCTGGCTTCTTTGCTTTTTTATTTTCGCTTTGTTGAAGGGGAGGCACCCGAAGAAGTTGCTCCTGCTATAAGGGCGAAGCAAGAGGTCAGGTTGCCTGTTGTTTTTACGAGAAAAGAGGTGTGCAGTGTAATAGACAAGCTTTCTGGAGATATGAAGCTTGCTGTGGAGCTTTTGTACGGAACAGGAATGAGACTTGGCGAATTGCTTTCCTTGCGTGTTTTGGACATTGATTTTGGAATGAAAGAGATACTTGTGCGTCGTGGCAAAGGCGGAAAGGATAGGCGGGTAATGTTACCGCAAAGTTTAATACCCAAGCTGAAGGAACACCTAGAAAAAGTAAAATCTATTCATGGAAAAGACCTTGCTGACGGTTGGGGAGCTGTCCCCTTGCCTTGTGCATTAGATGAAAAGTATCCAAAGGCTGCAAAGGAATTCAAGTGGCAGTGGGTTTTTCCGCAAAGAAACAGGTGGGTAAACAAAAAAACAGGGGAGCAGGGGCGGTTTCATTTAGATGAATCACTTGTGCAAAGGGCTGTAAAAAATGCAATCTTAGCAGCCGGAATAAATAAGAATGCCAGCTGCCACACTTTCCGCCACTCTTTTGCAACCCACCTATTAGAGGATGGTTACGACATAAGAACTATTCAAGAACTTTTAGGTCATAGTGATGTTAGCACCACCATGATTTATAC
>CAJOQA010000173.1 GCA_905236465.1 uncultured Treponema sp. | reverse complement strand
GTGATGACAAGGAAGATACTGAAGATTATGTAGGAACATATCTAAGCGAAGAACACTTGGACAAAAACGGAAATGTTAGCTTTGAAAGAATCGATGGGACAGAATACTATGATTTAGATAGCTATCTGATAATATCAAAGGGTGGTTCTTTTTCTTTAAAAAACGAATGTTATACAGTTGATGATGACGGCAACGAGCTTAAAAGGATTACATCAATGGAAGCAGAAGGTACATACACAGTGGATGGGGACACCATAACCCTGACCTTAACCTCAAGAAAGAGCATAGACAAGGGCACAGAGCTAGAAGAAGACGATATCTCCGATTGGGGACCAACAAAAGCTACAGGCAGCGACAATTGGGCAAAGATTATCATTCCGCCAGAAGACGATGATGAAGATGACGAAGAAATAGTGTTTATAAAACAGTAGTTTCCAATTTATTGCTGTCACCCCGAACTTGTTTCGGGGTCTCTTAGACTATATACGGCGCTGTCCTGAAAGAAGTTCGGGGCAACGCCTTTTTTTTACAGAAAAAGCATGAAAAATCACTGATTTAAAATAAAAAAACTCTGCCAAAAGACAGAGTTAGCGCCCCTTGCTGGGCTTGAACCAGCGACACACGGATTAACAGTCCGTTGCTCTACCAGCTGAGCTAAAGGAGCAAACTTAGCATTGCTAAGTGTTAGTACTATACCAGTTAGCAAAAAAAATGTCAACTGGTACAGCTAATTTTTTTTACTTTTTTTTATTTTTTTTCAAGAATAAATTCTACACGTCGGTTCTTCCAGTTAACATTTTTATCCTTAGTGTCAACGCCCTTTATTGGTTCTGTACCACCCTTACCGTCTACGCTCAAGCGGCTACGGCTAACGCCATACCCAACAAGAACATTGCGAACATATTCGGCTCTTGCTTTGCTAAGAGGAATAAGGGCTGGTCCCCAAAGCGAAGGATTGCTTTCAGTTTCTTCCCTAGGGTCATCAGTCATGCGGTTAGCGTGGCCCACAACAACAACCTTGTACTCAGAGAACTTCTTCAAGATTTGGGCAATACGCTTAAGCACGCGCTCATTGTTTGCCTTCTGCTCAGCAGTAATTCCCCTCTTTATAGTATTTCCATTAGCATCCTTGTCTCCCGCCATTGCAAAGTCTGCGTTATCACCGCGGAAGATAATGGCCGGAACCATCATCTTAAGCTTGTTTCCGTCACGGATTACAAGCACGTCTATGCTAATCTTACCCGAAATAGTGGAAGTCATGCCCAAATCATCTGTAACAGTAAAGTCGTAGGGGTAGTCTTCAGCAGAAATAACAAGGTCTCCCTTATTACCACGTCCGTCCCAGGTTATCACAGGAGTAATAGCAGACTTTCCGCCAGTTTTCCAAAAGTCAAGACCTGCCCTGTCTTTTATTACAAAGCTCCATGAAGTGATATTCGTAAGGGAATTTGTCTTTTTTAAGTTGATAAAAAGCTCGTCCGCTTCACCGTCATTATCTGGGCTAAAGTATTCGGGAGAAGTCTTTGCCTCAAGGACAGGTGGTGTTATGCAGCAGACAAATTCCGGAGACTTTGCAAGAACCTTGTTTCCCTTTGCATAGTCAATAGTCAGTTCACCTGTCAGTCTTCCCTCTGTTACCTTGCCGTCGTCCCCTAAGCCATCCCAAACAAGACGATTTGGCAAGGGTTGAATACCTGCTGCATCAGCAGCTTTAGAAGTCCACGTTTTTACAGCCTTTGTATTTTTTCCATCAGAGACAGTAACAGTAAATGTCCATGAAGAAATGCCTTCTGTAAGCGTCGGTTTAATTGTAAAAGCAATATCGTCTTTAATGCCGTCCCCATTAGGGCTAAAGCCAGGCATAGAAACTGCAACTAAGGCAGAAGTAGGTCTGTCATCTAAGGTAATGCCTGTAATACTTTTGCTTACAGAATTCCCTGCCTTGTCTGTAGAAGAAATTTTTATTGAATACTGACCATTTGTAGCCTGATTGCCATTGTCATCTTTTCCGTCCCATTCAAAGGCAGGAATTTCACTGTCATTCCAAAGGAAAGTTCTTACAGTATTTCCGTTTGCATCAGAAATAACAGCTGCCTTCCAGACACTTTCCTTAGAAGTCCTTGCGCTTACGGGTAAAGTTTTTCTGCTACTGGTCTTGTCTGGTGAGAAGGCCGTATAGGAAAGTGGGTTAATCTCAAGGTCAGGAGCCTGTGTATCCAAAGTGATTGCCCCTGTAGAAGCAGCAGCCTTTGTTCCGCTTGCAGCAACAGTCTCAAGTTTTGCTGCATACAAGCCGTCAGGGCAAAGTTTTCCCTCATTGTCAAGGCCGTTCCATTCTATTGTTTTAGGCAATGCCTTACCTTCAAAAGTGCGGACAATTTTTCCTTCTGGGCCAGCAATATTTATTACGTAAGAAGCAATTCCGCTAGCGGCATTTGCAACGGGCTTTAATGTTACGCTATCTTGAACGCCATCCCCGTTAGGGCTAAAGGCTTCAGGGCTTGCAGAAATAAGGGCCTGTGTTTTGCTGGTGTCCAGAGTAAAGGGTTCTGAAACAGTCTTGCCCCGTATACCAGAAAGCTTTATTGCAGCCAATGAATACGTATACTGTCCGTCTGGCAAAAGGGCTCCGTTATTGTCCGTTCCGTTCCATTCAACTTTTTCCGGCAAGCTGTTACCCCAATCCCAACTTTTTACAATAGTGCCATTCTTATCCTTTATTGTAGCAGACCAAGTTTTTAATCCATTATAGTCAGGGTCAGCAGACTGATCTTTTTGGCTTACACTTAGCCCATCGGTTGCGTTAAATACATTTGAACTTAGGGCAAGGCTTGTTTTTACTGCGGAAGTGTCAAGCACAAAGGCCGGTGAATATGCAGGGCTAGGCTCCCAACCGTTCTTATACTTAGCTTTGACCACTGCCCTATACTGACCATCAGAAAGACGCTTGCCGTTAGCGTTTGTGTCAGTTCCATCAAAAACAAAAGTTGGGGGAACTGCCTTTGAAGCATCCCCAGAAAGGGTATACAGGGTCTTGTCAGATAAATCCTGTATTTCTATGGCCCAAGAGACTATTGCGTTCACCTTAGAAACGGGGAGGGGAACTTTAACATCAAAGGAAACAGTATCCTGAATATTGTCTCCGTTAGGAGAAAAATATTTATTCCCGCGCACAGCTATAGAAAGGTCAGGTTTTTCAGCTGAATAAATTATGTTGGTAATTCCTGTGGGACTGCTTTTATTCCCTGCTAAATCCGTAGCAGAAATTTCATAAGAGTAAAGGCCATCATCAACAATCATGCCATTATCATCAGCTCCATCCCAGGAAACATTTGTGGGCTCTCCATCTGACCAGGTAAAATTCTTGATGACCTTACCGGAAGAATTTTTTATCGCAGCCTGCCACTTTACTTCTTTTGAACCTGACTGCTTTATAAGAAGCTCAATAGCATCCCCCTGACCAAAAGACTTTTCGCTTTCAGACAAAGGGGCAATCGTTACAGAAGGGGGGGTGTTATCTACAATAACCTGATATTCTTTTGACTTTCCTGTGTTGCCGTTATCATCGCTTGCTGTAATATAATAGTAGTAAATTCCATCCGGAGCAACAGAGCCTGGAACAAGCCCTGCTTCTTCTGCCTCCTCACCTAAAAATCCATTCCAAACAACAGAGGTAGGAACATCCACATTTCCCTTTGCAGTTACAAGTGCTTTAAAAAAGCCCTTTACCCCCATTTTATCAGGCCGCTTTTCCTTGTTGCTTATAGTGCGGACAATATGTTTATTAGAGTCTGTAATTACAAGGGTCCAACTTTCAACATATCTTTTTTCCTTTATCTGCAAGGGAATTTCAAGAATATCTTGAACACCATCGTTGTTAGGAGAAATATAAACAGCTTCTTTTTCTGCATACAAAACAGAAGTAAAAGTCAGCAGAGAAAAAGATGAAAGAATCAATTTTTTTTTCAAACAATTAATTTTCATATAAAATCCTTTTATAAAGTTGCCTCTAAAAAATCAAAATAGATTCCTCGACTACGCTCGGAATCCCACTAGTATATCGAATAACAATTGTCATTCTAAGCACCGGTTGTTGAGCGAAGTCGAAACAAGCGAAGT
>CAJOQA010000172.1 GCA_905236465.1 uncultured Treponema sp. | reverse complement strand
TCGTTATAGCATGGAATTACTATACATAATACTGGTGAGGGGGGGGGTAGGACTGTCTCAATCATGGTATGAAGTTTAGCACAAAAGAGCTTTTTTGTATAGGGGGGCTGTAAGATACAGGAAATAAGTGTTATGATACTACACACTAACTAGTAAGTGCCCAGAGAAGCAACACGCCACACACTTAGCACCACCAATATCACTAATCATCGTTGCAAATAAACCACTACGTTCTTGCCAAAAGTAAAAGCGCCAAGGATGGCGCGTATTAGCAACCTGCAGAATTTCCAAAGGAAATTCTGCAAAACCAAGAAAAATCCAGGACGGATTTTTCTTGGGCCTTTATTGGCCGGTTGATCCGTTAACGCCCTTTATAAACCAGTTCATGTTCCAAATATCATCATCGCTCATCTGCGCTCCTTCTGCAACACGAATTGCACCAGTTTGATCTGCAAGGGGCCCCTTAAAAATCTTGAGTGAACCGTCAATAATTCCGGCTCTAGCTGCATCGACCTTTTCTTGGCTACCTGGCTCACAGAGGTCAGATAACTTGTCAAGGTCTGTCATACCTGCTGCAAGACCTTCCCAGTAAGCACGGCTTGTCCAAGTTCCTTCAAGAATGTGGTTAATATCATCGAGAATAAATGTTGCCCAGTTAAAAATAGGAGCTGTCAAATATGCTTTAGGAGCAGCTGTTGGGGAGGGGACATTGTAACCGATTGCAAATGCTCCTTTTTCCTGCGCTGCAATTTGTGGAGCGGTTGTATCCTGATGCTGCTCAAGAACATCGCAGCCCTTATTTAACAGTTCCATTGCTGCTTGTTTTTCTACAGCAGGGTCAAACCAAGTATTCGTCCAAATGACATCCACTGTTGCCTCTGGGTTTACAGACTGAACCCCCAAAGCAAAGCCATTGATTCCGCGAATACATTCAGGAAGTGGAAATGCCGCTACATAACCGATTTTGTTTGTCTTGGTTTTAAGGCCTGCTACTATACCTGCAAGGTAACGTGCCTCGTAAGCTCTTCCAAAATAAGTGGAAACATTGTCAGCCCTCTTGTAACCGGAGCAGTGGCCGAACTTTATGTTAGGAAAGTCAGCTGCAACTTTAAGAGTCCAATCCATAAAACCAAAGCTTGTGGTGTAAATTACATTGCAGCCCTGATCAATTAAATCTCTGATTACTTTTTCGCAATCAGCATTTTCAGGAACATTTTCTACATACTTTGTTCTAATTCCAGCTTCTTCCAAAGCAAGGCGTCCCTGATCCTGTGCCTGGGTATACCCTTCATCATTAATAGAACCGATGTAAACAAAACCTACCAAAAGATCTTCTTTTGTTGGCAAAGAAGATGAAGATGAATTGTTTTTTTTACCTTTACAAGCAGTAAAAACAGCTGATAGCAACAAGAGGCTTGTTGCAAGTGCCATAATTTTCTTGAATTTCATATATAACTCCTAATAAAAATTAGCTTTTAAATGTGCTTAAATGTAATGCCGTCTTCTACGGACATCTTGTCTATAATAGCAAGGCTTTCAATCCTGTAGCCCTTGGACCTAAGCTGTTCACCGCCTGACTGAAAACCTTTTTCTATTGCAATGCAGGCTCCCTGAACTTTTGCACCTGCCTGCTCAACTAAATCAATAAGACCAGAGAGGGCACTTCCGTTAGCAAGAAAATCATCTACAAGCAAAACTTTATCGTCTTTGCTAAGAAATTTTTTTGAGACTACAACATTGTAATTGCAGGAATGGGTAAAAGACCAAACACTTGTGGCGTAAACCTCCTCATCCACATTTGAGGTTTTATGTTTTTTTGCAAATACAAGAGGAACTTTAAAAAGGCGGGCTACAGAGCAGGCAATTGCTATGCCACTTGCTTCCACCGTAAGAATTTTTGTAACAGGATAATCCTTGTAAAGACGATAGAATTCCGAGCCTAACTGATCAAGAAGCTGTACATCAATCTGATGATTCAAAAAACTGCTAACTTTTAATATATTTCCTGGCAAAATCTGACCATCCTGCCGGATTCTATTTTCTAACAATTCCATGCCTTATAATAATCAAAAATCTCTTTTTTTGCAAGTCAGTTTTTTCCTAAATCCCTGTACTAGCGTAAAGGAAGAAAAAATGTTATACTTTTCCTATGTCTTACTTAAAAAATTCACAAGAACTTTTAAATCGTTTTTTAACCTATGTAAAAACATACAGTCAAAGTGATAGCATTCAAGCAGATAAAGGAATTCAGCCTAGCACACCGCAGCAAAATGATATGGCAGCCTTGTTAAACAAAGAAATGAAGACTTTAGGGCTTACGGAGGTTCAAACAACAGAATACTGCTATACTTACGGCTTTCTTCCCGCAAGCCCTGGTTTTGAGGACAAGCCCTGTATTTGTCTGCTTGCCCATATTGATACTGTTGAAGAGGTTAGCGGCAAAGATGTGAAGCCCATTTTGCATGAAAACTATTCAGGTGAAAAAATTCATTTGCCTTATGGAATTATACTTGACCCTGCATCTGATGCAGATCTTGCAAAAACTGCTAACACAGGCGACACTATTATAACAAGTGATGGGTCAACACTTTTAGGAGCTGATGACAAGGCTGGCGTTGCAGAAATAATGACCACTCTAGAATATCTGCTCAAGAATCCGGATGTAAAGCATGGACCTATAGAAGTTATCTTTTCTCCAGATGAAGAAACAGGTCACGGAATGGACCATGTTCCGCTAAATCTTATAAAATCAAAATTTGCCTATACAGTTGACGGAGGTAATATCGGCGAGCTTGAAAAAGAATGTTTTAACGCATTCAAAAGCGATGTAACCTTTATAGGCAAGTCCGTGCATACTGGAAGCGCCCGCCCCAACTTGGTAAATGCAATTGTAATGGCAAGTTCATTTGTAACAAATCTCCCCCGCCATGAAATGCCAGAAACCACAGACGGATATATGGGCTTTTACGGTCCAATGTCTATAGAGGGAAGTATTGAAAAAGCAAGTGTAAACCTGATTTTGCGGGACTTTTGCAAAGAGGGGATTGAAAAGCGTAAAAACTTAGTTGACAAGATTGCAACGACTGTTGCAGAAAGCTTTGGGGGCAAGGTAGAAATCGTTCACACACCCCAATATGTTAACATGAAAGAAAATCTTGACAAAAATCCATTTGTTGTTGAAAAACTCGTTAAAGCTTACGAAAATGCAGGAGTAACCCCGCTTTTTGTTCCTATAAGAGGAGGAACTGATGGTTCCCGACTTACAGAATTGGGAATTCCAACCCCCAATATTTTTACAGGTGGCCATTCCTACCATTCCCGCTACGAATGGGCAAGCCTAAAACAAATGACGGTCGCGGTTGAAGTTTTGCTGGAGCTGATAAAGGAAGTTTCTTTATAGGGCACTTTCAGTAAAAAAATATGTAATTTTATAGGAAATTCTCTTGACTTACTTTTACTTTTTTAGTAAACTCCTTTAATACAAGTACGACGCTGGGTAGAGCAGTTGGCAGCTCGTCGGGCTCATAACCCGGAGGCCGCAGGTTCGAGTCCTGCCCCAGCTAAATAGGAAGCTCCTCTAAGAAGAGGGGCTTTTTTCTTTTGAAACGCTTGCTCCCACCTCCAAAAAATTTGATGGTGTAGCATTTCTTGCGACACCCCCTGTGTTATAATAGGATTTAAGAAGGGGAAAACATATGCTCAAAGAAAGCGAAATTAACAAGATTCAGAAAAAAATCGGATATAAATTTGAAAATAAAAGACTTTTGTCTCAGGCCTTCGTGCGAAAGTCGTATTCTAGGGTAAATGGCGAAGAAAACAATGAAATTTTGGAATTTTTTGGCGACAGGATCCTTGATTTGGCGGTTATCAAAGATTTTTATGATTTGCACGGGAGGTTTAACAATAAAAATGAGTTTTCCTCTAGAAAAAGCGTGGGGGACTTGGCTAAAGAAGATTGTCAGCTTATAAAAAATGTGAATCTTGCAGAACAAATTTCACGGCTGGGGCTGACAAAATACCTGAAAGTCGCAAAAAACAGCGAAAAAATTGCGATGAAAACGAAGGCTGATTTATTTGAGGCGATTTTGGGCGCGGTCGCATTGGATTCAAACTGGAATCTTGGCGTAATCAGTGCAGTCTTTCATGGAATGATGTATTCTCGCTCTGAAATAGAGGAGCCTTCTTTTAATCTGGAAGATTATATAGATTTATTTGAAACAGAACTTTGGAAACTAGACATTTTTAAGATTGAAAACAAATATGAGCATTTTGATAATGGGGTTAAATGCTCGTTTATTATCTTTTTGAATGGGAATCCATATAAAATCGTAGGATTTGCTAGCACGGAACATCTTGCCAAGGTAAACGCTTATGAAAAAGGCTATAAAATCATAAAACTTTGGGTAAAAAGAGAGTTTATAGAAAATCTCGAATTTAGCGAGCAGCTTTTCTTTTTACATTCAATGGGATTTATTGAAGAGCCTAAAATGCATTACGAATTTTTCCCGATAAGCTCAGAAAACCCCACTGAAATTTGGAGATGTTACGGAAGTTTCCCTAGTTCTGAAAACGAGTATGTTTTTGAAGATAAAAGCTACTTTGAGGCAAAAGAGCAAGTTTGTTACGCTTTACTCTGCGAAATTCTCGGACTTGAAATGAATGGTTTGGATTTTGAAGATAAAGACGTAACTTTTTCCGCAGAGCAGGAAAAGTCAAATAAAGATTTTGATGGAATAATTCGCGGGCAGGGATTGTTAAAATTGATTCTTTCAGAATATAAAGTGGCGTAAAGAAAGAATTTTTGCTTATTTTATAGTATTTATATGTGCTATTTTTTAAGGAGGGCGGCACGTTGAACGCTGTATCGAACTAAAACATAAAATTTCAATTTTTGTTCGATATAACCGTACAAGTTGACATAAAAAGGTATTCAGTCTATTATAGCAATAGAGGTCAGCATGATAAAAAGAGAATTATGGCTTAGAAAAATCCGTCCTTTTTATGAAAGTGAGCTTATAAAAGTTCTGATAGGAATGCGCCGTGCTGGAAAGTCTGTAATACTCAGCCAGATACAAGAAGAAATAAAAGCTTCTGGCGTGGATGAAGAGCATATACTTTTTTTGAATTTTGAGGATTTGAAGTTTTCTTCGATTCAGGATGAAATGGCTCTTTATGACTATGTGCAGGAAAGGCTAAAAGACAAAAAGAAGTATTACCTTTTTTTTGACGAGATTCAAAACGTACGGAATTTTGAAAAGGCTTTGAACTCATTCCGCTCGGTGAATAATGTAAGTATCTTTATCACAGGCTCAAATGCAAAACTTCTTTCGGGAGAACTGGCAACACTTCTTTCCGGTCGGTATGTGAGCTTTAAGGTTATGCCTTTTACATTCAAGGAAGCGTGTGAAATACAGAACATCTCCTCTCCTGACGACAAGGCATTGATGGATTATCTAAAATGGGGCGGTATGCCACAGCGTTTTGCGATTGCAGATGAGGAATCAAGGAAGATTTTTCTGTCAGATTTATTTGATTCAATTATTTTAAAAGATATAATCAGCCGCTTCAAAGTAAAAAATGTTGAGCTTTTGGAGCGTATTGTAAAATATCTTGCAGCAACTTCATCTCAGATTTTTTCGGCATCATCAATCAATAAGTTTTTCAAAAACGAAGGCCACGAATGTTCTAAAGAAACCTTGTACAACTACCTTTCTTATGTCGTTTCTTCCTGCGTAATGAACAAAGCCGGCCGATACGATGTTGCAGGGCGAAAATCTTTGGCTACTCTGGAAAAATACTATTTGAGCGATAACGGTTTTGCCAGCCTTTTCAGCCAGAAATTTGACATTGGCGCAATGCTTGAAAATGTTGTCTACAACGAGCTGATTGCCCGCGGACATATGGTGAAGGTCGGTATTCTTTCAGATTCAGAAATTGATTTTGTTGTGGACGAAGGCGAATCGCGCTTTTACATACAAGTTGCATACCTTATGCCGGACGAAAAAACAGCTGACCGTGAATTCGGCATCTACAAAAAACTAAAAGACAATTACCCCAAATATGTCATTTCTGCCGACCACTTCGATTTAAGTCGCGACGGAATAATCCACAAGAATATTGTTGACTGGCTGATGGAAAATAGATAAATGTTAGAAAATTAATCCCCTGCCTCATTT
>CAJOQA010000171.1 GCA_905236465.1 uncultured Treponema sp. | reverse complement strand
TTATATTTATATCCTTGAAATTTTACTTTCACCGCTTGTTTTTGTTTTTACAAAAATTTCAAGGTGTGCATTAAAACTTTTTCATGTGGATGCAAATGAAAAAAAAGTTTCTTTTACAGAAGAAGAAATAAAAACTTTTCTTGATGTTGGAAGTGAAGCTGGTGTTCTTAGGCGCAATGAAAAAAATATGATGCACAAAGTCTTTAAGTTTACTGACCTTGAGGCAAAAGATATAATGATTCCAAGAAAGAAAATAATTAGTTTGAATTTGAATTCTTCTTATCAAGATATAATTGAACTTTCAGAACGTTATGGGCTTTCTCGTTTTCCAGTGTGCAGAAAAAATATAGATGACATTGCAGGTATTCTTTATATAAAAGATTTGTTACTATACAAAAGTTTAGATAGTAATTTCTCTGTCTCAAAAGTTATGAGAAGCCCGCTATTTATTCTTGAAACAAAAAAAATGTCTTCTATACAACAAATGTTGCAGGAAAATCATCAGAGTATGGCAGTGGTAATAGATGAGTATGGTGGTACTTATGGAGTCCTTACAAGTGAAGATATTGCCCGTGAAATTTTTGGACCTATAACGGATGAGTACAAGACTTATGCAAGGAGAGTTGAGGTTCAAATTAAAAATACAGTAAGTTCTGAAATCGACGGGCTTAGCAGGCTTGTGGATATAAATGAGCAGCTGGGAATTAATCTTCAATCTGAAATGGCTGAAACAATTGGAGGTTATATTTCTGAATCTTTAGGGCATATTCCTTTAGAGGGTGAAAGTATTCAAAAAGATGGTTATATATTTATTGTGAGCAAAATGGATGAAAGGCGGATTGCAAAAGTTCACTTCAGGCAGTTAAATAAGGAAGATTATGATGATTAAGCTGATTTATACTATTACTTTGTATGTTATTTTCCCACTATTAACTCTTTGTGTTCTTTTATTTTCTGGAGCCTTCTTTGCTGCAACAGAAACTGCCTATACTGCCCTAAGCAAAATTACGGTAAGGCAAATGTTGAAGGATAAGGTTCAAAATGCTTCCCTTGTCTTTAAACTGAAAAATAATTTAGATGTACTTATTTCAACAAGCTTAGTCGGAACTAATTTTATTACAACCCTAACATCTTCGTTGACAACCGCTTATGCAGTAAATGTTTTTGGCAAACAATATGTTTCTTATGCTACTGCCTTAGTAACAATTTTTGTAATTATTTTTAGTGAAATTATTCCCAAAACATATGCAGCGGTAAGAAGTGAAAAGTGTGCATCGAATTCAGCACTGGCAATTCTTATTATTCAAAAAATATTTTTTCCTATAGTTTTTATTTTTGGTCAGCTGTCTGCATTTATAAATTTTGCAGAAAGAAAACTCATAAAGAAAAAAACTCCTTTGGTTACAGAAGAAGAACTGAAAACTTTAATAGAAATAGGGGAAACAGAAGGAACATTAGAAAGTGATGAAAGAAAAATGCTAGATAGAATTTTTGAATTTTCTGATTTGCGTGTTTCTGATATAATGCGGCACAGGTCTTTAGTTACATATATCAATGTTCATTCTGCTATTGAAGAAGTAACAAAAGCCTTTCATGATTCAGGATATTCAAGACTTCCTGTTTACCAGGATACAAGAGAAAATGTTGTAGGTGTCCTTCATTATAAAGCTGTTCTTTTTGCCGGTCCTGAAATAATTAAAAGTAAAGATTTTATTAGAATTTGTATGCGGCCAATCATGCATATTCCAGAGACTATGACGGCAGTTGAACTTTTGAAAAGATTTAAAAGTGAAAAATCAAATTTTGCGGTTGCTTTAAACGAGTATGGTGGGACAAGCGGGATTGTAACAATGGACGATATTTTGCGCGAAGTGTTTGGACGCATGACTGATGAATACGGAATGAGTGAGATCCCTGCAGAAAAAAGAATAGCTGTTGTTGGAACAAATGAGTTTATAATTCCTGGGGATATGAAACTGGATGATTTAAATGATGTCCTGAACATTAACTTAGATAGCGAATACTCAGAAACGTTAGGTGGCTGGCTCTTGGAACGTTTTGGAGAGCTGCCGACAATCGGGGCTATTTATAAAAGTCCCAGAGCCTTATATATTGTAGAAGATCAGAGCGCCCGCCGTATACAAAGTGTACGACTAAGATTGTTGTAGATAGATGTTGCCCTTTAGGAGGAAAATGAAATGGAAAAAGTGTTTCTTGATTCAAGAGA
>CAJOQA010000170.1 GCA_905236465.1 uncultured Treponema sp. | reverse complement strand
TGTTGTAAGTCGCGCTATTATAGCGACTTACAACTTGCAGGAACCTCGAAAAACTTTCTGAAAGGGAGTTTTTCGAGGTTCCCTAAATAGTCTTTCCAAACTAAAAAATCGTCATTCCGAATTGGTTTTGGAATCTTCACTACATAGACCCTAAAAGCAGTTCGATGTAACATTTTACACTTTTGCCCCCTAAAGATTGTTGCTTGCAACATTGTTTAGGGGAACGCTTTTATTACATTCTGCAACACCACGTAATATTAATTCTTCTTTAACAATGTAGCAAAAGGATTATATGTTTCACCGTCATCATCATCTTTGTGGCTTGCAATATATTCATCTGCGTTTTCTTGTTCTTCATTGCTAATAACAGGTGTAAGTGCAATTCTTCGGTTATCCATATCAATGGATTCCACTGCGACTTTTAGACTTTCACCCACTTTATATACCTTACGCAAATTCGTATTACGTTCTACAGGTAGCTTTGATATATGAACAAGGCCATCTACACCTGAAGCCATATTTATAAAAAGACCAAAATCTGCTACACGAGAAATGGTTCCTTCAAATTCACTTCCAATAGGGAACTTTGTTTCTATAGTGTTAAAGGGGTCTTCTTCAAAAATCTTTGTGCTTAACGAAAGTCTTTCATGCTCCCAGTCTGCTTTTATTATTTGAGCCGTAATTTCTTGCCCTACAGAAAGAACCTTGCTAACGTCATCTATTCTAGCACGGCTAATTTCACCAATAGGAAGCAATGCCTTAAAGCCGTTTACATTTACAAAGGCACCATAACTCTCTATAGAAAGGACAGTTCCCTTTACAGTCATTCCAACCTTTAGCTCTTGTGCAAGACGATTTATTTTTTCATTTTCTTCCTGCTCCAGCACAGCACGGTTAGAAAGAATTATATTGCGACCATCGTTTTTATACTCTTGAATTTTAAACGTAAGAACACAGCCTATATATTCACTAGCGTCTTTACGCTGCTTATAACCCATTTGCGAATATGGACAGAATGCGCGTGAAGAGCCAAGCATTACTTCATAGCCACCTTTTATTTCCTGCGTTACTTTTCCTTCTACAGGAATTCCACTCTTATAGGCATTTTCTAAAAGGTCCTTATTAGTATCTTTACCGCTAAGTTTTGTTGTAAAATGAAGCTCATCATTGATTTCTTTTAAGAAAAAGACCTTTATACTATCTCCTTCTTTTACGCTCACATTTCCGTTTTCATCGGCAAGCTCTGCCTTATCTAAAATGCCTTCACTCTTTAATCCCAAATCCAAAAAAATGGTATCATTAGAAATTGCAACAATCTTTGTTTCTATTTGTTGCCCTGCTTCATATAATGTTTTCATAGCTTTTTATAATAAGGTAATAATGGAATTCTTGCAAGGTAGAGTTTAGCAGTTACACGGAAATCAGTTATGACCAAGTGGTAATACAGGTTAAGACTTCTATTATAGTAGTAGACTTATAATCTTTTTAAGATATTATCATAATATTTTTTATTTATTTCAAATCCGATATATTCCCTATTTAAATTTTTTGCAGCGACAAGAGTTGTGCCACAGCCACAAAACGGGTCTAAAACAACTTGGTTTTCTTTTGTAACAAGCTTTATCAAAGTTTCCATCAAAGAAACAGCTTTTTGTGTTGGATGCAAGCCTCTGTCAGTAGGTTCTGTTTTTACTTTTAAGATGTTCGAGCAAATCTCAAGACCAGAATTCAATGTATCAGAGTTTTTTAGAGCCACCTCATTATAACCACCAACTTCATATTGAATGATATTATCAGTAAGAGTGCCTCCAATAGGATATGGTTTCATAAACCACAATATCGGCTCAAAAAGGGGACGAAGGTTTCCGATTTTCCAGCCTTCCCATTTTTTTGCGTTTTCAAAATCATTTCTTCGGTCAAAAACACAGCTCACCCGTTGCGCCCTATAGGCTGCAGCATCTTTTTCCCACGAAATCATATCTTTGAAAATAAAACCAGAATCTTCCATCGCACAAATACAGCGGTGAGCCATTCGTCTTCCTGCAAAAATAAAACAACTGGCTCCTGGCTTTAAAACCCTGTACCATTCAGGAGTCCATTTTAAACACCATTCGTAATACTCTTTTGAAATGTTTTTATCAGCCTCAGACCAACCATTCAAAGGTTTTCCTCTACTCTTAAAGAGCTGACTTTTTGCTTGAGCAGGACTAGAGCCGAGCAGTGCACTGTTTGTGTTGCTATGGATTACATCCCATTCTTCAAAATTTATTCCGTATGGAATATCAGAAAGAATCAAGTGCACAGATTCAGTTTCAAGCTTTTTTATCAATTCAATAGAATCGCCAAGTTCAATTCTGCTCATATTCCTCTCCTAAGCTTGAAAGATAGGAATTGATAACAGCGATTTTCTCTTCAAGTTTTGTTTCTTTTATAAGTTCTTCGATTGCTTTTTCGTAGCTGTATTTTTTTATTTCCTCGATTTTTTTCTTCACAATAAGAAAGCTCCTTGCTTCCCCTTTCGATAATAGTAAGTTTACATTCGTTCAATAATGTAAGAAAATCAGCATTTTCTATACCGATTTTTTTTGCCACAAAAGAATTTATTTTAGGTAAGAAACAAGTTTTTGCACTTGCATAGGAAACTTTTGAATCCCGCGCAATCATGGAAGAACTGTTCCAAATGGTTTCCAGAGAAAAATTTTCAGTTTCCGAGATTCCTTTGTCTAATAAAATCGAAAGATGTTCCCATGCCAAAAGGCATACATTTTCATCAAGGGCGGTTTTGTAGATTTGGCTTTCTTCTTTTGGATATTGAAAATATGGCGAAACCAAAACTGCATACTCGTTTTCCCCGCCGCGCCAGTTGCTCAATGCAGCAACTTTAAAATCTTTCTGATTTTTTGCAGTTCGACTCATTCTAAAGCACTTTGCGTCCGCAACCAAACTGTATTTATGAAAAACACTTTCCGCAATTACATCTGCGCTGTCGGCGCGTTCATCTACAGACTTTGACCTTAAGCCTAGCATCCTAAAACATCGTGCCAAAATTATATCTGAAGATTTTGAAAATAATTTTTCAGCAGAAGAGCTTGCTTTTATACATTCAGGAATTGTTCCAATTTCTTTTACAATTATTTTTACCGAATCCTCATCTAAGGATTCAACATATTCAAACACTTTTTTTGTCTGATTCTTAAATGAATCTTTTTCTGAGATTTTAAGAACTGTATTTAAAAAGGTTTGAAACATTACATCCTCCCAATAATGAAATTAACATCTTTTCAACACTTATTAGTTTCTTTATGACACATCAACCTTTTCTACATGACCTCCTAAGGATTGAAGACGTTCTACTAAATGCTCATATCCACGCTCTATTTGATACACATTGCTTATCCTACTTTCCCCACGCGCTGCCATTGCGGCAATAACCATAGCCATACCAGCGCGCACATCAGGAGATACTAAGTGTTCACCATGTAGTGTACTAGGCCCTGTAACAACAGCTCTATGAGGGTCACATAAAGT
>CAJOQA010000169.1 GCA_905236465.1 uncultured Treponema sp. | reverse complement strand
GGAAGCTATGAATATTGTTCAGATTCAGATGCAGTACAGACTGCTTACCCAACTGGAGAATTTTGAATTCAATCAGGTTAATACTGTGATGAAAAAGGTTTGATAGGAGTAAATAATGGGACTTTTTACTAGTATAAATATTGCCGCAACAGGCATGAGTGTTGAAAGGCTTAGAGGTGATGTAATTTCTAATAATATTGCTAATGCTACTACAACAAGGACACAGGAAGGTGGTCCGTACCGTAAGCAGTCCGTTGTTATTGAGCCTATTGCAAGCGAGCATCCGACCTGGCGACTTCCTTTTGTAAATGTAGATCAGGATAATGGACCTGGAAAAGGTGTGCGAGTAAGGGAAATTGTAAAAGATACCGAACAGGGACGTATGGTTTATGACCCAGACCATCCTGATGCAATAAAATCAGGGCCAAATAAAGGGTATGTTGAATATCCAAACGTAAATATTGTAAATGAAATGGTTGACATGATAAGCGCAAACAGGGCTTACGAAGCAAACTCTTCTGTAATTCAGGGGAGCAAGGAAATGTTCGCGGCCGCTTTGCAGATTGGTCAATGATTTTTATAAAAGGAGCAATAGATGGATTTTACTATAGGAAGTCTTGAACTTAACAGATCAGATCCTGCTCATATTGGTACAAAAGCCTTGATGGGGAGCCAAAAGGCTTTAGATTCAGGCAAAAGTGAAAAGGTTCATGGGTCTTTTGAGTCCATGCTTTTAGAAGCTGCTTCTGCAATGAATGACCAGCAAATTGAAGTTTCAAAACTTCAGGAAAAAGTTATAACCGATCCTGATAGTGTAGATATTCATGATGTTACTACTGCTATGGCAAAGGCCAAGATGTCTCTTAGCCTTGCGCAGACTGTTATTGACCGTCTGATAAGTGGTTGGAACGAACTTTCACAGACAAGATAAGTTTAAAAGAGCGCTTTAAGTCTGGTAAACCCTTTTCAAATTGCAATTATTGTGTTACAATAGTGCAATTAATTCACATAGTTATGTGGGAATGCTATGGGTATTAAAATATGGTTCGTTCACGGGAGGGGAAAATGAACGAATGGTTTAAAAAACGATATGATACAGTAAAAGACAAGTGGGGTAAGTGGACTCCCGTCCAAAAGGGAATCCTTATAGGAATAATTGTTGTTATTCTTGTTGCCGTAATCTTCTTGTTCCGTTTTTCTTCACAGCCGACAACGGTACGCCTTTTTAACTCACCCGTTACAGATGAGGTTCAGAGGTCTGCTATAGTCACAAGGCTTGATCAGGACAATGTACGATCCTATGTTTCTCAAGATGGCTATATTTCGGTAGATAGCGAAAGCATAGCTAGAACCTATAGGGCTAAGTTGGTTGCTGAAGGATACGAACCCAATGCAAAGGATCCGTATGCGCTCTTTGACACAAAAAAGTGGTCACAGTCAGCCTTTAATAATAAAGTTGATTGGCAGCGTGCCCAGGAGACTGCCCTTGAAGGTCATCTTAGACAGCTAGACGGAATTGCTCGCGCAAATGTAAAACTTTCTCTTCCAGAAGAGGCTACCTTTGTTTCTGAGCAAAAGCCTACAACGGCTTCCGTTATACTCTTTGCAAAGCCTGGTAGTGATATTCTTACTAATAAGAAGCAGATTAAGGGTATACAACACTTGGTAATGCGGTCTGTTGAAGGTCTTAGAGAAGAAGATATTACTATTGTTGATGGTAATACGGGAGATGAGATAAACGATTTTAAAGGAATGGAACAGTTTGATTCCCTTACTGCTCAAGAAAAACGCAATAAGATTATTCGCAAGCAGGAAAGTGAATATCAGGCAGCAGCCTTAAAATCTCTGCAAGCAATTTATACTGATGACCGTGTCCGTATTGCAGCAATGAAAATTGATATGGATATGTCTGAAAAGCATACTGAGTCAGAAGAACATACTGGTATTACAATAAAGCCAGATAACAAGGATACCCCTTATGATGACTCTGTTATTGTTAACAGCTTGATCTTATCAGAAGAGACTGTAGACAAGACGTATGAGGGTACCGGCTATAATCCTGAAGGAGTTGCTGGTGTAGACGGACAAAATCCTCCTGTTTATGTAGATGCTTCAAACATGATAGGTAAGTCTACAGAAACTGGTGCAAAGCGTAATTATGCGCTTAACACAAAGCATGTAACAGAGACCACAGCACCTTCTGTTACCCGCCTTACACTTTCTGTTAATATAGATGGTAAGTGGAATTATCCGTTGTATGATGAGCAGGGAAAAATTCGTGTAAAGCCGGATGGTGGCTATGAGAGGGAATATGTTCCTTTATCTGAAGATGAACTTAAACAGGCAACTCTTTTAGTTCAGAATTCAGTAGGTTATAACCGTGATAGAGGTGACTCTGTTGTAGTTACAAATATTGCAAACGATCGCTCTGATTTATTCAGAGAGGAAGATATTGCCTTTAGAAAGGCTCAAAAACGCAAGACCATGATTCTTTTGATTCTTATTGGTGTTGCGGTTGTCCTTGTTGTCTTTATACTCTTTAGGATTATCTCTAGAGAGATTGAACGTAGAAGAAGGCTTAGGGCAGAGGAACTTTTGCGCAAGCAGCAGGCAGAAAGGGAGCAGGCCCTTTGGGATGCAAAGAACGATGGTATGGAAGTTACCATGTCTGTGGAAGAGCGCAAACGTGCAGAACTTCAGGAAAATGCGATTGCTATGGCCAAGGAACATCCAGAAGATGTGGCTATGCTTATACGTACATGGCTTATGGAGGAATAGAATATGGCAGAACAGGGCTCTGCAGGTGGAAAGCAGCCTGCTAAAAAGAAGGGCAGTGCAAAAGATTACAAGAGCCTAAATGGGCGCCAGAAAGCTGCTATATTCCTTGTAGCACTTGGTTCAGATGTTTCTTCTGAAGTTATGAAACATCTGAGAGAAGATGAGGTAGAGCAGCTAACTTTTGAAATTGCACGCCTTGAAACTATTGATGCAGATTTTAAAGAAAATGTTCTTGAAGAATTTCAAGAGTTGATGCAGGCACAAAACTTTATCACTACTGGTGGTATTGATTATGCCCGCGAACTTTTGGAAAAGTCTTTAGGAAGTCAAAAGGCAATAGATATAATCAACCGTCTTACTTCAAGTTTGCAGGTAAGGCCCTTCGATTTTATCCGACGCACAGACCCGACTCACCTTTTGAACTTTGTTCAGCAAGAGTATCCTCAAACCATTGCTCTTATTCTTGCTTACTTGGAGCCACAAAAAGCTTCTATTATACTTCAGAATCTTCCTCCAGAGATTCAGCCAGAAGTTTCAAAACGTTTGGCTACTATGGATCGTACATCCCCTGATGTTTTGCGCGAAGTTGAGCGTGTTCTTGAAAAGAAACTTTCAACCCTGTCTAGTGAAGATTACACAGCTGCAGGTGGTGTTGATTCCATTGTTGAAATCCTTAACCTTGTTGACCGCTCTAGTGAAAAGGCTATTATTGAGACTTTGGAAGAAGATGATCCTGAATTGGCAGAAGAAATCAAGAAGCGTATGTTCGTATTCGAAGATATTGTTATGCTTGATGACCGTGCTATCCAGAAAGTTCTTCGTGAAGTTGACCAGCAGGAGCTTGCAAAGGCTCTTAAGGGTGTTGATACCGAAGTTCAGGATAAGATTTTCCGCAACATGTCAAAGCGTGCAGCTTCTATGTTAAAGGAAGATATGGAATTTATGGGACCAGTTCGCTTAAAGGATGTTGAAGAAGCTCAGCAGAAGATTGTTTCTGTTATCCGCCGTCTTGAAGATTCTGGTGAAATTGTTATTGCACGTTCTGCTGATGACGAATTTGTGTGATTGGAAGTGCGAGCTACTTTTACAGCATGATTATATGGAGAAATAAATGGCACAGACTGTATTCAAACCAAACCAGATAAATACAAAAGAAGGGGGAGTCCTGCTTAAGCTAAACAGAGAGTTCCTACCTCCTGTTGAAGAAGTAAAGGAAGAAGTTGCTGAATACACTGGGCCTACTGCTGATGACCTGCGAAAAGAAGCAGAGGCCTTTAAGATGAATTGGGAAGCGGAAAAGCAGGGCATGATAACAAAAGCCCAAACTGACGCTGATAAAATCATCAAAGATGCAGAAGAAACTGCCTTTAATGAAGTTAAGAAACAGACTGACCAGGCTGCAATTATAAAAAATAATGCAGAAAAGGAAGCTTCTGACGTAGTTTCAAAAGCAAATAAAGATGCTGAACAGATTATAGCTTCAGCTCATGCGGAAGAGCAGAGAATTTTTGACCAGGCAAGAAAAGATGGTTATGCGAAAGGGCATGAAGAAGGCTACCTTAATGGAAGCCAAGAGTCTGACCGCTTAGTTGAGCGATTGCACAAGATAATTGATTCTGTTCAAGATAAACGGCAAGATATCCTTGATAACACTGAGCAACAGATTGTAGACCTTGTGCTTTTAATGACAAGAAAAGTTGTTAAAATCTTAAGTGAAAACCAAAAGTCTGTAATTATGGCAAATGTTGTTCAGGCACTTAAAAAAGTAAAAGGCCGTGGCGATGTTACTCTCAGGGTTAATCTTGCGGATGTTAAGCTTACAACTGACCATATAAAAGATTTTATCACTCAGGTTGAAAATATAAAGAATATTTCAATCGTGGAAGATTCTTCTGTTGACAGGGGTGGTTGTATTGTTGAGACCGACTTTGGTGCTATTGATGCTAGAATTGCAAGTCAGTTGGGTGAACTTGAGACAAAGATTCTTGAAATTTCACCAATAAAAACTGTTAACAAATCAGATGTAATAAATCCTGATTTGTAAATTTTACTTTAGCGGGGTGGGCTAAGTGGAATCTTTTTTTAATAAATATATAGACGCTGTAAAAGATGCTGATACAATTAAGTATACAGGGCTTGTTACTGCTGTAAAAGGTTTGATGATAGAAGCTTCTGGCCCTAGAAGTGAGATAGGTGAACTTTGTCGTATTCAGATGAAAGATGGCAGGGAGGATCTGTTTGCCGAAGTTGTAGGTCTTGAAGGTAAGGTTGTCCGCCTAATGGCTTATGGAGAAACTAAGGGAATAGAAGTGGGGGCTTCTGTTACCGCTAGCGGAGACCAGCTACAAGTTCCTGTTGGTGAAAAACTTTTAGGTAGGGTCATTGATGCTCTAGGGCGCCCCTATGATGGTAAGGGTGACATTGCAACATCTATCC
Organism: uncultured Treponema sp.; assembly: GCA_905236465.1. Taxonomy (GTDB): domain Bacteria; phylum Spirochaetota; class Spirochaetia; order Treponematales; family Treponemataceae; genus Treponema_D. The sequence goes on along the minus strand of CAJOQA010000169.1, from coordinate 15,810 downwards.
ATTACCCTGTTTCAAAATCAGCCCCAAATCCAATGGAAAGAAAGCCGAACAATCGTAGGGTTGTTACTGGTGTAAGGGCCATTGATTCTTTGCTTACTGTGGCAAAGGGACAGCGCTTGGGAATTTTTGCAGGTTCTGGGGTTGGAAAAAGTACCCTTCTTTCAATAATTGCAAGAAATACCTCTGCTGATATTAATGTTATTGGCTTAATTGGTGAGCGTGGAAGGGAAGTTCTTGACTTTATAAATCGAGACCTTGGCCCTGAAGGGCTAAAGAGATCTGTTATAGTTGTAGCAACTAGCGATCAGCCTTCAATAGCCCGTCTTAGGGCAGCCTATGTCACAACGGCAATTGCTGAGTATTTTAGGGATCAGGGAAAAGACGTAATGTTGATGTTCGATTCCGTTACCCGTTTTGCCCATGCACAACGTGAAATTGGACTTGCAGCAGGAGAACCCCCTGCTCAAAGGGGCTATCCCCCTAGTGTTTTTGATATGCTTCCTAAACTTTTTGAAAGAGCTGGTAACAATGACAAGGGAAGTATCACAGCCTTTTACACAGTTTTAGTAGATGGCGATGACATGGATGAGCCAATAGCAGATAAAGTCCGCGGAACTATAGATGGGCACATTGTTTTGAGTAGGGCTTTAGGTCAAAAGCAACATTATCCAGCAATCGATATTCTTGCAAGTATAAGTCGTCTTTCAAGAAGAGTTTGCGGTCCTATGACACTTAAAGCTGTTCAAAAGGTAAAAAAATGGATTGCAGATTATACGCAGCAAGAAGAGATGATTCTTGCGAATGTTTATCAGAGAGGTGGCTCTCCTGAAATTGATGAGGCTATAGATAAACATTCTGAAATAGAAGCCTTCCTCTGCCAAGACGAAAGTGAGCATTGCACAATTGAAGATACATTGCAAAAACTTTCTCTTTTAAGTGGCGTGGAGATTCCAAAGGAAGAATATGCAGAAAATCCTGTAGCCGCAATTAAACATATTGACATAAGTGCTGTATGAAAAGATTTACTTTTTCCATGCAAAAAGTTTTAGACTTACGCAATTTTCAGCTTGACCAAGCTCAGGCTGATTTAGGAAAAATTATCGCTCAAATTAATCAGAGAAACTTACAACTGAAAGAACTTGCAGAGAAAAAAGTTTTAGTCACTCGTAGGACTGATGCAAGTTCCAATGTCTCTGATTATTTTGCAACAGATGCATACTTTAAGCTTTTAGAGCAAACTAAAGAAAGGCTTTTACAAGAAATCGTTACTCTTGAAATGCAAGCCCAACCCAAGCGTGAAGTTGTCAGGGAGTGTATGAAAAAAGTAAAGGTTTTAGAAGAATTGAAAAAAAAGCGATATGCTCAATGGAAAAAAGAGGTTGAAAAAGAAGAGGAACTTTCTTTAGAAGAAGTTGTAGCCTTTCAGTCATTTTCCAAAGAATAAAGGTATTTATGCTTTGCAAAGTTTGCCGCCACTGTGGGCTATGTCCTGGCGATGGAAAATTTCTGTCAGATGCCTCTTTGCGCATCAGCTCTGATTCTATTCCCTTACCGGATTTAAGTTTGCTTTTAAAAAAAAATAATAACACCTATTCTTTAAATGATTTGGCTATAGTCTTTGATATTGGAACAACTACAATAGAAGCATATTTGATTTGTTTAAAAAATCTTAAGAAAATATCTTTTTATGAAAAATTAAATCAGCAGACCTTGTTTGGAAGTGATGTAATTTCCAGGTTATCACACGCTTCGTCTTCTAAAGGTTATAATGAATTAAGATTAGTTACATTGAATCAACTCGAAAAAGCAATAGCCCTAATGCTTGGGGAGGCGCAGTTTTATCTCTCTTCGTTACGGGCTGGAAGACCTAATGTAAATAAAATTATAATAACAGGAAATACAGTAATGCAGTCTTTACTTGCCGGTGTAGCGATTGACTGCCTTGCAACATTTCCCTTTAAGCCTGAAACTTTATTTGGCTATTCCCTGCCATTAGCACGGCTTTTTGGAAAATCCCTTTTTATCAGTGATGATTGCCCCGTTTTTTTTGCTCCGGTAATATCTGCTTTTGTAGGAGGGGATACTGTTACATCAATGTTAGCTTGCGGTTTTTTAGATGAAGCTAAAAAAGAAAAAAACACCTTATACTTTTTGGCGGATGTAGGAACAAATTGCGAGATGGCAGTTTGGTCCCCTGAAACTTCCAAAATTTTATGTACTTCTGCTGCTGCCGGCCCTGCCTTTGAAGGACAGGGAATAGACTGTGGAATGAAGGCTACTAGCGGGGCCATTGTAAAAGTTGAAATGGAATCTTCTTCTTTTTTGCCAACTGTCATTGCTGGCATTTCTGCAAAAGGACTGTGTGGAAGCGGCCTTTTAAGTGCCATGGCTCTTTTTTACAAAAAAGGAATTATAAATAGCAATGGTTCTTTTGCCTTTGATAGCAAAGACCGTGTTTTTATAACTAAAGATGTTTTTATAAGCCAAAAGGACATACGCAGTTTTCAGTTAGCAAAGGCTGCAGTTTTTTCTGGTCTCACAGTTTTGGAAAAAGAACTTGCTCCCCTATGCGAAGTGGAAAGTCAAAAAAAGATCCTCTACTTTGCTGGTGCCTTTGGGACAAAACTAAATGAGCATGATGCGGCTTTTTGTGGACTTATTCCTAAAAATTTTGAAAAAAACGTTATACACGCAGGGAATGCCGCTTTAGTAGGTGCCTTTCTTATGGCAATAGATGATTCCTACGTTTTAAAAGCAAAAAAAATAGCCGCTTTGGCTCAAAGTATAAACCTTGCAGACCTAAGCGGCTTTCAGGAAATCTTTATAAATTCCTTAAATTTCCCTAACTAACGGGCGTATTCAATGATTCTTGTCTCCCTAATCATCGTTATTTTGATTCTTCCAGGATAGCGCAAATCTGTTTCTATCTGTTTTGCAATATTCTTTGCTAAATCTTTTACCTGATCATCAGGGATTTTTTCATTATTTACAAGAATACGCAATTCACGACCTGCCTGAATTGCATAAGCCTGCTCAACACCCACAAACTTTTTGGCAGTGTCTTCTAGGTTTTCCAAGCGTTTTACGTAGTTGTCTACCGTTTCACGTCTTGCGCCAGGGCGGGCTGCACTTATTGCATCTGCTATCTGAACAATGACAGCTTCTATGGTCTGCGGTTCAACATCGTTGTGGTGGGCAGCAATTGCATTTACAATGCGGGGGTCTTCACCCATCTTGCGAGCCATCTCTGCCCCAACTTCTGCGTGGTTTTGATCACTGTCGTTTTCGGCACCCTTTCCAATATCGTGCAAGAGGGCAGCTCTTTTTGCCAACTCCCTGTTAGCACCAACTTCTGCCGCTAAAAGGCTTGCAACCTCCGCAACTTCTTTAGAGTGGGTCAAGACATTCTGTCCGTAGCTTGTTCTAAAGTAAAGCCTTCCTAAAGCCCTTACTCCATCTTGCCCCATATTGTGTATACCAAGGTCAAAAAGAACTTTTTCACCTTCTTCATAAATCTTCTGCTGCACTTCCCTGGTAACTTTTTGGATAATCTCCTCAATTCTTGCAGGATGGATTCTTCCATCAGTGATAAGCCGTTCCAAAGATTCACGGGCAATTTCTTTGCGCACAGGGTCAAAGCAACTTATTACAACCGCTTCAGGAGTATCATCAATGATGATATCAACGCCTGTAAGGGTTTCCAAAGTGCGGATATTTCTTCCTTCCCTACCGATTATCCGTCCCTTCATCTCGTCAGAGGGGAGGGAAACTGTTGCAACGGTAAGATCCCCTGTTGTCTCAGTTGCAATCCGCTGAATTACAGAAAGCAAGACTGACTGAGCCTTTTTTTCTGCAACAAGCTGAGCTTCCGCATCGATTTTGTTCAGCATTGCCTGGGCATCATGCTTTGCTTCGTTTTCGAGACTTTTAATAATTAAATCTTTTGCCTCTTCACGGGTTAAACCTGAAATTCTTTCAAGTTCAGTCCGCAGGTTCTCTTCTTTTTGCGCAAGAGAGCCTTCTCTTTTTTCAATTTCCGATAGACGTACGGAAAAAGCTTTTTCTTTCTTTTCAATTTCTTGACTTTTCTGGTCAACAATCTCTTCTTTTTTTGCCACGCGATTTTCGTAGGATTGAAGTTCCTTGCGCCTGTCGCGGTTTTCCCGTTCCTGCTGGTTTCGGTCCTGAATGAGTTGTTCTTTTGCTTGCAACAGAATCTCTTTTTTTTGAGCTTCTGCTTCCTTTATGGCATCTTGTCTAACGCGCTCAGCCTTTTGTTCTGACGCGGAAAGTTGAAATCTGGCATAAATCCAGCGAATAGTCCATCCAAGAACAATTCCTGCAATCGGAAGGGTGCTACACAAAATTATAGTTGCCATACATTATACTCCGTTGTTTTTTAAAATTGTTCAATAGTATACTATTATATTCTTTTCTTTATGTCAAATGAAAATATGAAATTATTCATAAAAATTAATTTTTTTTATAGGTTTAAGGCAAGCTCAAATTTTTAAAATTTGATTTTTTCCTCCATTTCAGGACCGACCATGAGCCACCATTGTCCCTCTTGGTCTACCCAGTATTTCTTAAATACATCTAAAATTTGTCCTGCACTTACAGCTTGAATTTGCTTTGTAAGTTTAAGACTATATGAAGCATCGTTGTATTTTAGCAGGTTGTTTGTAAGTAAAGATGCTAGTCCGCTTGCGGTTGTATATGAGGAGTAGGAAGAGTTTATAAAAGAATTCTTGCAACCCTGCAATACATCCTCTATTGTTGTGAAGTGGAAGCTTGAATCTTCATTAAATTTATCAACAATTTTTCCAGCAGCCATAAGATCTCGTGCTTCTGCTACGGCACTTATAAAATTTTCTGGGTCTGACATCTTGAATAGGTACTCGGCTGCAAGGGGGGCAAAAGAGCTACCTGTAAAGCTTCCGGGAGAATAACAAACTCCGTAATGAATTCTTGCGACGTTAAAAAGAACGGTTGAGTAAATATTTGCCGCAAGTTTTGCCGCAATATAGTCAGAATCAGTGGGACTGGGGCTTGCAAAGTACCTGTAAACATAGCCAGTTCCTGCTGCCGCGGGGTGGGTAAGAATTACTGCTGGGCCCTGCACATTTATAGAAGGAATTTCAGTTTTTTTTCTGTCTGCAGGGCTTGAACTGCCTTGCAGGGAGCCCAAACTTTTGTTTAATTCCTTAACCAAAGCCTTTTCATTTATATTTCCCGTAGCAACTATAAAAATATCTGAAAGTTTAAGAATATTTTTATGTAATGCTTTCATATTCTCTATTGAGATATTCTTAATAGATTCAGGAGTAACAGAAGAAGATACTTTGTAGGGATGATTTTTATAAATACTCTTAAAACTTTCTAAGTCCAAAATGGACTGAGGGTCATTTGTCATAGCCTGCACATTTTGCGCAAGGGAAGTCATCATTGTAGAGTAGGCTATTTCTTCAAAGGAAGGATTTAAGAATCCATCAACAAGAAGATCTATGCTCTTGTCTAGGTATTTGTTAAGACAGGAGAGTGTTAAGCTACTTCCTTCTCTAGAAGAATTTGACGAAATAGCAGAGTGGGTGTCAAAGGCAAGGCTTTTTCTGTAAGCCCATGAATACTTTTGTGATGAAGATGCCATCATGGTGAACAGGCTGTCTTCAAGTCCTGCATTTTCTTCTGTTATGTGGCTTATTCCACCTTTTAAGGCTATTGTAAGGCTTACGACATCGCTGTTGCTATTTTTACTTACGTAGAGGGGAATGCCGTTCTTAAGTTTTACTGTTTTTACTTTAAGATTACTTTTAATCTTTGATTTTTTCGTATTAGTTTTCTTTGGCTTATATATTTCTTCCTTGTTTGGAACAGCATTTTCAGCTGCGATTTTTGCGGGGTCTGCCTTATATTTTTCATTTTGCCACCAAAAGGCATTGTTGCCAGTTATAATTTCAAAGCCATCCTTTATAAGAGCATCCTTGTTTTCTTCAAGAACTTGAGGGTTTACAACAAGAGTTACAAGCGGTGCTTTGTTGCTTATGTATTTTTCTATAACAGCTTCCGCTTCTTTTTGGCTCACCTGAGAAAGTTTCTGATTATAATCATAGTAATAGTCAATTCCAGTAACCGCCCACCAAAAACGAACCTGATTTAAAAGCCCTGTCGCAGTTTGTCGTGCCCACAAATTTTCATCAGTAAGTTTTCTCGTTATATCGCTTCTTTTTTCGTCAGAGAAGTTTTTATCTTCTTTTAAGATTTCTTTAAGAAGATCTTCCTGAATCATTTTATTGAACTTTGCTACTCGCTTGCTTATATTTTCTTCCGGATTCAGCATATAGGCTTCAAAAGAAATAAGAGCATCAGCCCTGGAGGTGCCATAATAAGCTGAAAGGTGACTAGAGTCTGGAATCTGTAAGTCTTTTTCATTAACTAACCGGTTGGAAAAAGTGCCAGCGGGGTCATTTAAGATTTGAAGCAGGTAGTCTAAGGCGTAAGAGTCATTTAAATCAAAGTCTGCATCTGCCCCCCTGTACTCTATATCAACCATGGAAAGTTCTTTTGGCATCTGTTCATTTGCCATTACTGCATATTTTATTTTACTAAAAGGAGTTAGACTTTGCTGCTCCCCCGTCGCTGGCGCTTCGTTTCCATTGTTCTGCCAATTTCCCCAAATTTTTTTGCAAAGTTTTATTGCTTCGCTAGTCTTTATATCTCCGCCAATAAAAAGGGCTGCATTTTTGGGAATATAGTATTTACTTTTCATGTCAAGCATCTGCCCTATGCTTGCATTTTTTACTACAGAACTTTCTCCCCCAGGACTCAATCTATAAGGGGCATCAGGAAAGAGATTTTTTATTATATAATTAACATAGATTGTATCAGGTTCAGCAAGTCCGCCTTCTATTTCTGAAAGAACAACTTTTTTCTCGTTCTCAAACTCATCTTCATTCATCAGCGGGCTTCTTATTGCCGCGTTCCAGAAGGCAAGGGCATTTTCTAGCTGGTCGGCAGGGACGGTGACAAAATAATTTACGTAGTTATTTCCTGTTGTCCCATTCCAGTTTGTGCAGCCCATGTCGTTAAGGGCTTTTTGAACGCTTGACGCATCAGGGTATAAATCATTTCCCTTAAACATCATGTGCTCATATAGATGGAAGAGACCTGCAGTTTCTGGACTTTGTGTGGTACCGCCAGCCCTGACTGCAATTTCAATATAAACCAGGGGAACCGAATGATCCTCTGCCGTAAAAATAGTAAGCCCATTGTCAAGCTTTGTTTGCTCAAGGCCTACAATGGGTGTTTTTTCTGCAAAAAGTAAGGCTCCGCTTACAATAAGCAGGCTGACTAATAATTTCTTTACTATGTTCATGTTACAGAGTATATACCATGAACATAGTTTAATCAATTATTCTCAACTTTGTTGAATACTTGCCAACCTGTTGTAGTGTGTGTGTGGATCTCTACACCTTTTAGATCAGATAAGTCTTTTGGTAGGTTGGTAAAGTTTATTGTGTAGGTTAATGAATAGGGGAAGAGGTTTTCCGAAGCATAGTCTTGAAGCAATTCTGGTTCTGAAACTGTGTAACTAGCCTTAAGTTTTCCAACTTTTGAGAACTTTTCGCTTATAACCTTGCCATCTTCACCGTCAAGGGTCTGCTCCAGCTTGTAAAGTGCGCTTTCAAAACTTTTGGCAGCGTCATTGTAAATCACGTTACCTAGATATATTGAAGGATTACCCTCGTCAGTGTCTGAAGATACAATGGTTAGCTCTGTTGATTGTATGCTTATGTTGTACTTCATGCTTGAATCTTGCCCCATGAGTTGCTGCATTGATGATAGACCAATTTCAAGCGGTGCTTCTAAGGTTAAAGAGCCATCTTCGCCTAAAGAGTATTTATATGTTTCTATTTTTGAAAAGTATGAGTCAATCTTGATTTTTATGCTTTCGTTATAATACTCTTCCAAAGTCTTTTTTGTTGCTTCAGAAACTTCAATTCCTTCAAATGTGCTTTCAATCTGTTCCTTGCTTTCATTGAGGATTGCTGTTGCGGCAATGTCACTGCCGACTAATTCTGTATCATTATCAAAAATTGAAGTCATTTGCATATTTAGCTGCTTTTCTGCTTCATTCCATGAATACTTTGCGCGGGACTGGCTTTCCCATTTTTTTGTTTGGGGATTCTGCATAGAAATCAAAAGGCTACCATCTGAATTAAAGTCAAATTTTGTCCTTTCATCACTGTAGCTGTTTCCTGCAAAAGGATTTTCTCCTACAGACTTTGGTAATTGCTTGTCTGCTACCTTGTTGGATGCACAGGCTGAGACCATAAGTACTAGTGCGGTCGCCACAAAAAGTGTATGAATTCTTTTCATATTTTTCTCCATATAAATGCTTATATTGCGAAAATCATATAGTTATTCATAAAAATCTTCAAGTATACAAACTTGAAAAAATATTCGTATGTGTTATAATCAAGGTATATTTTATGGGTTTTTCCCAAAGGAGTTAAATAAATGAAAAAGGTTTTAGCTTTGGCTGTTGCAGCTCTTGTCAGCGTTGCTGGTGCATTTGCATTGGATCTTGGTGGAATTGAAGGAACTTGGAAGGATGAAAAGTGGGATGCTAACTGGACATTCAATGCTTCAGGAACAATTACACTTTCTATTGCTAGCACAGGAGAAACTGTTTATACTTTCTCTGATAGCAATATCAGCAATTTCAAGGCAAACGCTTCTGTTTCTGGTGTAAGTCTGTCTTTTTCTTGCGCAGATACAAACCGCTCATATAAATTTACAAAGCCAGCATCCTTGAGCACTGACCTTGAGATGCACATTGACCCAAACTGGACTGATACCGATTACGATACAAAGATTAAGTTCCAGAAATAACAAAGCTTTTTTAATGTAAAGTAAAGGTCTCTTTTGGGCGGGTTTATGTGTTTAGCCACTAAACCCGCTTTTTTTAAGGAATAATTAATATGTACAATAAAAATCAAGTAGCCCTTCAGCCCCCTATGGGATGGAATTCATACGATTACTACAATACGATGGTAACTGAAGAGCAAGTTAAGGCCAATGCTGATTTTATGGCAAAAAATCTAAAGCCATTTGGCTGGGAATATATTGTTGTTGATATACAGTGGTCTGACCCTAATGCCGGTTCCCTAAACCCTGATGTTCAGTATGTGCCCTTTACTCACTTTTGCTTGGACCAATATTCACGGCAGATACCCGCAGAAAATCGTTTTCCCTCTAGTGCTGGCGGAAAAGGTTTTAAACCCCTAGCTGACTACATACATTCGCTTGGCTTAAAATTTGGAATCCATATAATGAGGGGGATTCCGCGTTTTGCAGCCCACAATCATTTACCCATCCTTGCAAAGAGGGAAGATGGCAGTGTAATTACAGCAGACCAGGTTGCAAATCCTTTTAGTGTAAGTAAATGGAACGGGGATATGTATGGTTTGGACTTTAGCAAAGAAGGCGCACAGGAATATTATGATAGTATTTTTGCCCTCTATGCTGAATGGGGGGTAGATTTTGTAAAAGTTGATGATATCTGCAATACCAATATGTATCCTGAAAATCCCTATTCTGCTGAAAAAGAAATAGAAATGATTGCCCTGGCTATACAAAAATGCGGCCGTCCCATGGTTCTTTCTCTAAGCCCTGGACCTGCCGTAATAGAAAAGGCCTGGCACTTAAAAAAATATGCTAATATGTGGCGCATTACGGATGATTTTTGGGACACCTGGCCCCTTTTAAAGAATATGTTCACACGGTGTTCTATTTGGCAAAGTCATGTTGCCCCTGGTTCTTGGCCTGACTGTGACATGATTCCCCTCGGAAAGCTCGCTAAGGGCTTTGGAAAGGAGCGACAGACTAATTTTACCCGTGAAGAAGAAAAGACTATGCTGACTCTTTGGTGCATCTTTAAGAGTCCTTTAATGTTGGGTTGCGATCTACCGCAGTTGGATGAAGATAGTCTTAAACTTATAACTAATAGGGAAGTTTTGTGGGTTAACCGCTTTGCACAGTCTCCCAGCCTAGTAAAAAGCGATGAAAAATCCTGTGTTTGGGCAAGCATTGCATCCGGTTGTCACATGAGCGGTCTTTCCCTGTACTTGGCCCTCTTTAACCTTTCGGACAAAGAAGATGAAGTTTGTGTAAACCTTTCTGAACTTTCGGGTATTGACCCTACTGCAAGCTACCGCATAAGGGACTTATGGCAAGCTAAGGATTTATTCCCCCTTGAAGGAAATGCAGAGCTTTCAATGAAGGTGCAGGCACATGGGGCTATTTTGCTAAAAATTTATAATTCTGCTACTTGAAACATTTTTATAATATTGTTAGTATAAGCGAACTATAGTTATCATATACTAACAATATTTCAAGGAGCATACAATGGCTACTAGAAGGAATCCCCGCTTTAAAGAATGTAGAAGATTGGGAGTAAATGTTTGCGGTCATCCAAAGGCAATGAATCGTGCCAATGCACCTGCATTTAAAAAGACCCATAAAACGTCTGAGTATGGGTTGCAGCTCATAGAAAAGCAGAAAGTTAAGGCCTATTACGGTATTCTTGAAAGACAGCTGCTTCGTTATTTTAAATTAGCTTGTAAATCTAAGGAAAAAACCGGTTCTGCCCTTATTCAGATTTTGGAATGTAGGTTGGATAACCTTGTGTATCGATTGGGTTTTGCATCTTCAATCAGGATGGCAAGGCAGATGGTTACTCACGGGCACTTTACCGTTGATGGAAAAAATGCCCATGTTCCCTCCCTCAATATAAAAGTAGGACAGGTTATTTCTCTAAAAGAAAAATCCCGCAAAAGTGAACAGTTTAAAAAGTGTTTTCTTGAAGCAAACAGGGCACCTTTAAGTTATCTTAGTTATGACAAGGATAATTGGAGCGGTAGCCTTACACTTTTGCCTAGAAGAGAAGAAATTCCTGTTCAGATAAACGACCAGATGGTTGTTGAATTCTTCTCAAAATAAAAGCTTGCCCCTAAAAAAGTTATGTACGTGACTTTTTAGGGGCCCATAAGTAGCAACTATTATAGAGAGATGACCGATGTACCGTTATGAAAAATACTTAAATTATTCTTATGTTGCAGATTTACTGAAGTTAAAAAAGGTTGATCTAAATATAGATTTAAGACTGTTAAAAGATTCCTTTTTGGATATACAAAACTATATGGGACATGATTTTGACTCTTACCCTGCTGAAAAGTTTCCTGATGAATTGAAGGAAGCTGTTCTTACTCAATTCATAAAAAAACATACGATGTATAAAAAGGCAGTTGACTATGCAGAAGGGGATGAGATGGATGATATTCTAGAAGATAAGCTTTTTAACGGGTCTTTAGATTATGATGATTTTTTTGCTGAATTCTCGGAGATCCCCTACGAAGTAGAAAAGATCTTAAACAAATATATGGGACTTTGCAAAAAAGCCTCTTGACAGACTTTTGTAAAACTTATATACTCGCCTACGTATGCAAAGCAGTATTACCCTTGACGCTCCTGCCAAGATAAATATTGGTTTGAGGGTCTTCCCAAAACGGGAAGATGGTTACCATAACATTAAGAGTATTTTTAAAAGTGTAAGTCTTTGTGACAGCCTTACGGTTTCACTCCTTCCTGAAAAGGATACTTGCATAGTTGAATGTCAACAAATGCTCTTACCAAAGGATAATACCTTTACTAAAGCATACAAAGCTTTCTGCGTGCTGACTGGTATTCATGAAGGGGTAAGCGTTAAAGTCAATAAACGTATACCTTCCGGTGGCGGATTGGGGGGCGGCTCAAGTGATGCTTCTTCTTTTATACAATCCGTTGATGAATTATTAGGTACAAGGCTCAGAAATGAAGATTTTGCAAACATTGCCTCTCATGTAGGAAGTGATGTTTTTTTCTTCGCCCATGCTAAGGGACAGGTTGGCTATACGGCCCTAGTCGAGGGAAGGGGAGAAAGGGTTAAAGAGCTTGCTATCCAAAGGGATTTTGCAGTTCTTTTACTTTTACCAGGTCTTTCAGTTTCGACTAAAGAAGCTTATGCTTTAGTTGACTCTTGGCAAGAGAAAGAAGAAGATACTTTTACAGATTGGGGTAGTGAATATAAAAAGATTGCAAGTGCGTGGTCTTTTAAAAACGACTTTACCTTGCCTGTGCAGAGTAAATATAATAGGATAAAAATTGCATTGGACACATTAAAAAGTGCTGGTGCTGATTTTGCAGATATGTCGGGATCTGGTTCAACAGTTTTCGGGGTATTTGAAAATAGAAAGCATGCTATAGAAGTGCAGAACAGGATAGGTGCTGATTGGCAGGCTTTTCTTGTATAAGGTAAGTCTCAAATAGGAGGAGTGGATTTATGCAGATATCTGAGGTAAAAATCCGCAAGGTTGAGGGTGAAGGAAAATTAAAAGGCTATGTTACCGTGACTTTTGATTCTTGCTTTGTTGTTCACAACATCAAAATTATTGAAGGAAAAACAGGTCTATTTATTGCTATGCCCAGCAGAAAGACTGCTAATGGGGAGTATAAAGATGTAGCTCATCCTATTAACCCAGATTTCCGCAATGAGCTTCAGGCAAAGATACTTGATGAGTATAATGCCGGTCATGTAGAAACAGTAACTGACGCAGAAGACTAAGAAATTCTGCATTAGATATTTTGGGACGTCGTCAAGTGGTAAGACAACGGCTTTTGGTGCCGTCATTCCGCAGGTTCGAATCCTGCCGTCCCAGTTTTTATTTTTAGAGATAATATTTTAGGAGTTTCTTAAGATGGAACAATTTGTTATTAATGCTAAAACTCGTAAAGAGACAGGAAAGAAATTCGCAAAACAGTTGCGTGCACAGGGTCGTTTGCCAGCTGTTGCTTATAATGAAAAGGGTGAATCTGTAATGTTGGATATTGATGCCGTTGAGTTCTCTAAGGCTTGGCGTTCTGTTACCCGTACAACTCTTATAACCCTCAAGATTGACGGGCAGGATAATTTAGCATACATTCAGGATACAGAATATGACATTAAGACAGATAAGAACCTTCATGCTGACTTCCGCATTGTAAGTGGTAATAAGCCAATCAGTGCTGTTATGAAGATTCATTATTCTGGAAACCCAGCAGGTGTTCTGAAGGGTGGCTTCTTGGTAAAGCACATTCCTGATATTAAGGTAAAGGCATTGCCTGCTGATCTTCCACAGTCAATTGTTGCAGATATTTCAAAGGTTGAGATTGGTGATAAGTTTACTGTAGCAGATCTTCACTTAAGCGATAAAGTAACTGTTCTTACAAAGGCAGATTCTCTTATCGTTACAATTGCACCTCCAAAGAAATAATCAATTATTTGATTGCGTAAGTCCCTCTTTTATGGGGGACTTTTTTTATACTTAAATAGTAAATCCATGGAAGAATTTTTAAAAAAGGTTCTAAACGGTTTTGAACTGTGTAATGTTTCTTTTGAAAAAAAACTTACTCTTGCATGTGCTGTAAGTGGAGGAGCTGATTCTATAGCACTGCTTACTGCGGCAAAAGAAATTCTTCCGCCTTATTTTATTCTTAAAGTAATAACTGTAAATCATAATATGCGTAGCAAGGAAGAAACAGAAGGCGATGCCCACTTTGTGCAAGAATACTGCAAATCCTTGTCTCTTCCCTGTACTCGGATAGACTTGCCTACTGGCGCTATTTTTGATTATGCCAAAAGTAATCATCTCGGAAGTGAAGCTGCTGCCAGGTTTTTTCGGTACCAGGAATTTGATGCTTTTATAAAGCAAGAAAAGGTAGACTTTCTTTGTTTAGCCCATAATAAAAATGATCAGATTGAAACAATTTTGATGCGGGTTTTACAAGGTTCTGCTGCTGAAAGCTTAGGAGGAATACCCCGTGTTAGGGGAAAATTTATAAGACCCCTGCTCGATATTTCAAGGATGGAAATAGAAGCTTTTCTTTTGCACAGGGGCATCCCTTACTGTACGGACCTTACTAATTTTGATACAGCCATGCTTCGCAATAAAATCAGAAGAAAGTTGATCCCTTTTTTAAATGAGAATTTTTTAGGCTATGATAAGGCTCTTTTGTCTTTAGGTCAAAAAATCCGCTTGGATGGGCAAGCATTAGCTTTTTTGTGTGAAGAAAATATAAAAAAAATGAACTTGAGTCTATCTTCAGACCGAAAAAAAATTTCTTTAGATGAAAATATTTTTCATAGCTTGGATTTAGCCATACAAAGGCGGGTTTTGTATTATGTCTATGACCTGCTACAAATGGGGGACAGGCTTCCTTGGACCCTTGTAAAAGAAATTCTTAATCAGCTTGGTAAAAAAAAGTTGCTATGTGCCTATGGCCTGCGCATTTATTCTAAGGATTCAAGGATTTTTTTTGAAAAGGATGAAAATTCAACGACACAAAGGGGATTTTTTGCTATAATAGAAAAAGTTGGAAACTTTAAGGTTGGATCTTGGTTTTTATCAGTAAAAGAAAATGATTCTACAATTCACTTGCTTTTAATTGAAGAAGGGGTAGGTGATTCCTATTCATGCGAAATTGAGAGGTTAAAATTTCCTTTTGCTTTTAGGACTTATCAGCCTAATGATTGTATAAAAACTGCCGATTGTAGATATAGGGGTCTTGTAAAAGTTTTTTCAGACTGGAAGTGTTCTGCTTTAAAGGATAAAATACCTTTAATTCAGGAACTTGATACTAGTGACCAGGAGCTTGTGGCTATTCTTGCGGCTCCTCTTGGCTTTAAGAATTGGATTGTGAAGGATATAAAATGAAAAAAAATATGAAAGTTTGCAAAAGATTTTTAGGTCTTTTAATATTATTTTTATCTACTATGGCTTTGCCGCTTGTGGGGCAAGGAAAAGATTTGCACCCAGAGGCTGCTAAGGCAAATAGACGCACTGCACTACGGAGCCTTGAGCTTGCAAAGGATTATGCTGCAAAAAATAATTGGCAAGCTGTTATTTCGCAAGTTTCCTTGGGAATTTCTTATGACGAAACTATAAGTGATTTGTGGTACATGATGGCTTTGGCTTCTTTTCACCAGGAAAAGCCTAGGGCCCAAATCCTTGCGTATGTAAAGAATGCAATAGAAAAACAAAATTGGGCATCCTATAACTATGATTCTGCTCGTGTGCTTTATGCTGATATGCTTTGTGATACCCTTCAATTTGATAAAGTTCCTTCTATATTAGATGCAAGTCCCTTGATTTTTTCTGCTGATGCCGAATATGTTAGGGCTAAGGCTTACTATAGGTTAGGGGATCCTGAGTCTTTGCAAAAGGCTAGGGTCAAGGTTGAGAATGCTAGAAAAATTTATCCTAATGATATCCGTTTTCCCCTCTTATTCTTTAAGTATGAATCTCCTCTTGATACAAATGGACAGGTTAGGGATATTGCAAGAAGTCTTATAGAGCGGATTGCGAGCGAAAATCCCGCTTCTGCAGACCATTCAGATGAAAATATAGAGCTTGAAATTTATGCAGCCCTTTTTGCTGAGGGGAATGAACAAAAAAGGCTTTTGCAGTCTTTTAATGGAAGAAACTTACGGCACCCCCTATATGCGACTGCTGCCTTAAAAGCTGGTCTTATTAGTGAGCAAGCGGGGCTTGAGTATTTGGGAACCTTTGCTTCTTGGCAAATAGACTATGAGATTTTTTCATCTTATATTTCGTCACTGCAAGATCCCGCTGTTATTGATATAGCAATTTCTTATTTAAAGTCATTTACAGGTGGGCTTGTCCGTGATACTGACGGAGATGGAATTCCTAATCTTATTGTTAAGTATTCTCGGGG
>CAJOQA010000168.1 GCA_905236465.1 uncultured Treponema sp. | reverse complement strand
TGTCAACATGGGTTACAAACAGAAGCGCCGCAAAGCACAGGGAGCACGTGAACAAAATCCTTGAAATGTGCGGGGGAAAAACAAAGAGCGGTTTTATTGCCTTGACACACTGCCTTTCCTTAACCGACACCCTTTGGGTAAAAAGCAACAGGGAAGATGTCTCCTGGAAGGAGGTGAACCTATATGAAAATAACTTTGACGAAGTGATATCCCGCCTTTCATTTGACGGCAACGGTCTCTTTGGCATCCAGATGTCCACGACCTCTCCCGAGCTGACTACTGATGGTTCCTACGACAAGTGTTGGCTAAACGAAAAAGACGGAATACACCTGATAAAAACAGGCAGCTACGGGGCAAGAAATACAGGTCTTGAACCATATGGGGAAGTCCTTGCAAGCCAGGTATTCAGCAAAATATGTAATTCTATTGAATACAAGTTGAGAAGATATGACGGAAGGGTTGTTTCTGACTGCAAGCTTTTTACGAACGAAGAATTTGGATATAAACCTATCAGCATATTCTTAAAAAATGGTGTAAAATATGGGCTTGCAGAAACCATGGATATATACCGGCAGGCAGGTTGCGAGGATGCATTCCGCCGGATGATTGTAGCTGACTGTATAACCCTGAACTGTGACCGTCATTTTGGAAACTTTGGTTTTCTTGTGAACAATGAGACTTTTGAAACTTCTGTCCTAAACCCATGTTTTGACTTCAACATGTGCTTTGTTCCTTTTGCAGAAGAAGGTTTTGACTTTGGCAAAGAAGGTCTTGATTTTGATAATTATCTTTCTAAAAGAGGACCTGTAATCGGAAGCAACTACGTAGCTCCTGCAAAAGCAATTATGACACCGGAAATAAAAAAGTGCGTGGAAGAGATCAGGGAGATACGTCTTGAGCTTGAATGTGATTCAAAGTTCAGCGAAAAAAGGCTCAGGCAGATGAATATGATTAAAAATGTTCAGTGTGACCGCATTCTAGGTTTTGCTGCTGACTGGAATTTCGATTGCTGATGCAGAGTAGCTACTCACCTTTCTTTTTATAATAAGGATTCTGTCTACCTAATATTTTCCTACCCCCTATTTTCTTTTTTTACTTTATGGTAGGATTATACCATGATGATAAAGGGAAAAGTATTTTTCTTTAGGCTATTCCTGCTGGGCCTAGCTCTTGCATTTATAGTTATAGGGCTTGCCAGAGGTGAAAGCACTGTTGTTTTGCAAAAGGCTATCAAAATCTGTTTGGAGTGTATAGGAATTGGCTAAAGGGAAAAAAATCAGGTTGCTAATACAACTGCTGTCGGTACTTGTCTCTAACGCAAACCTAAAGGGCTTCCTTACAAAATCCATATATTCAGGGAAAGCAAAAAGCTTGTGTCTGCCAGGACTCAACTGCTATTCATGTCCGCTTGCCGTTGCCTCCTGTCCCGTGGGAGCTTTTCAGGCTGCTGTCAATTCACGGAAGTTCTCATTCTCTTTTTATGTAACGGGATTTATATCCCTGATTGGGCTACTTGCAGGGCGGCTTGTTTGCGGCTACCTGTGTCCCTTTGGCTTTATCCAAGACCTGCTCTTCAAAATTCCCCTGGCAAAAATCAGGACACGGGGAAAGTTTGACCGGATATTACGCTTTCTGAAATACATAGTCCTTTTGCTTTTTGTAATCTTGATTCCCATTTTTGTTGCGGACAGGTTCGGAAACGGTTTCCCTGCCTTCTGCAAGTACATCTGCCCTGCTGGTAGCTTAGAAGGGGGAATCCCCCTAGTCTTGCTGAACAAGGGGCTGTGCTCTAGCATCGGCTTTTTGTTTAGGTGGAAAATGACATTGCTAGTTGCAACCCTTTTTCTTTCACTTTTTATCTTTCGCCCCTTCTGCAAGTACATCTGCCCGTTAGGAGCCTTTTATTCCTTTTTCAACAAGATTTCTTTTTTACGGCTTACACATGAAAAATCAAAGTGCACACTTTGCGGAAAATGTGGGGCAGTATGCCCTATGCAGATTAAAATGCCCCGTAGCATAAATAGCATGGAATGTATACGCTGCGGTAAATGCCTTGATGCGTGCGAAAATAAATCTTTGTCGCTTTTCAAACTAAGTCTTGACCTTAATAAAAGCCGCGGTTAAAATACCTGTATGATAGAAAAACTTAACTTTGCTTCAGATTATTTGGGAAAAAGATGAAAACTCTTCCCACATGGTTATGCCGGGAATGTGTTATATTTCTCAGCCTACAGAATATGGAACAGTATATAGTCTTAAGGAACTTGAAGCCTTGTCTGCTGTCTGCAAAAAAAATTCTATTCCCCTCTTTGTTGACGGGGCCAGGCTTGCTTATGCTTTGGCTTCTTCTGAAAATGATGTGGAATTAAAAGACCTTGCAAGATTAGCAGATGTCTTTTATATTGGCGGAACAAAGTGTGGTTGCCTTTTTGGAGAAGCGGTGGTTTTCCCTAAGAAAAATTTTATACCCCACTTTTTTACAATGATAAAGCAGCATGGTGCCTTGCTTGCCAAGGGGCGTTTACTGGGAGTTCAGTTTGCTACACTTTTTACTGATAATTTGTATCTTAAACTTGGTGAGCCTGCAATTTCTGCCGCTAAAAAGATAGAAAAAAAATTAGTTGAATGTGGCTTCAAACTTTTTGTGCCAAACCAGACAAATCAAGTTATGTTCATAATTGAAAATGACCGGCTTAAAAAACTTTCTGAGCTTTGCGCTTACGGCTTTATTGAAAAGTTCGATGAAAGATCTTCAGTCATACGCTTTGCCACCGCCTGGTCAACAACTTCGGAAAAAACAGATAAACTTTTGAAGGTTATCGAAAAAATATAGAAAGCCTGCTATTGACATTCTCCCCTGCTTATTGATACTATATGCTCAACTTTGGGGAGCTGGAGCAAATCCGGCTGAGAAAGGAATGTATTTTCCTGACCCGTAAAACCTGATCCGGATAATGCCGGCGTAGGAATGGTAGAATGAAAAACTCTTACACACGAAACCTCTTACTTAAATTTTCCAAAGTCAAGTTTTCCTCCAAAAATTTCTTTTCAGGAGAAAAACATGGAAGCTTCTGTTGCTATTCAAGTTCTGCCAAAGGCGGACAGTGATGAGGAAGTCATTAGGATTGTAGATGCGGTGATTGCCTACATTCAGTCTACAGGCTTAAACTATTATGTAGGGCCCTGCGAAACTTCAATTGAAGGTGATTATGATACCCTGATGCAAATTGTAAAGCAGTGTCAAATTGAAGCGGTAAAGGCTGGGGCAAAATCAGTTTCGGCATATGTAAAAGTCAATTACAGGCCTCAGGGAGAGGTTTTGACTATTGCCCGCAAGGTCTCAAAATATCATGACGGTAGCTCAAAGTAAGGGGCATCCTTTGCTGTTAAAAGCCGCACCAGTAATCTGCATCCTTTTAGCCCTAATCTTGTGGCAGCTTGTGTCTGCCTTGCATATCGTGCAGGCTTATATGCTGCCCTCTCCGCTTGCAACTGCAAAGGCTTTTATAGGTGATTTCAGGCTTTTATGCTATCATCTTGTGGCAACCTTGCAGGAAGCTGTCTTGGGGCTGGTGCTCAGTTTGCTC
This sequence comes from uncultured Treponema sp., assembly GCA_905236465.1. Lineage (GTDB taxonomy): Bacteria > Spirochaetota > Spirochaetia > Treponematales > Treponemataceae > Treponema_D. The sequence continues at coordinate 24 of CAJOQA010000168.1, read as the reverse complement.
TTTGCTTTTGTTACAGCACTTGTT
>CAJOQA010000167.1 GCA_905236465.1 uncultured Treponema sp. | reverse complement strand
TTACCGGTGACTTTGCTCAAGTGCACAAGGCCTTGGAAGAAGCTGGTATTACAGGCAACGAGATTGGTGAGGTAACACCTGCGATGCTCGCATCCGGAGAATGGAAAAAGGGTATTTTCCGCGGCTATAATATTACTATTCCACCAGCCCGCATCATACCAGGTCGTACAAATCCATACGTGCAGTTCTTGGAAAGCGTAAAGGACAAGCTTACTTCTTTGGGTTTTGAGGAATTTGATGGTCCCCTGGTAGAGACAGAGTTCTGGAATGGGGATGCGCTTTTTATGCCCCAGTTCCATGCAGCTCGTGACATCCACGATGTATATAGATTAAAAACCCCAACTCACGCAAAGACTATAGAAGAGCCCTACCTTAGCAATGTGGCCGCAGTCCACCGCAACGGGGGAAATACAGGCAGTAGGGGTTGGAACTATGAGTTTGACAACGAGTTTACCCGCCGCCTTATAATGAGAAGTCAGGGAACAGTCCTTAGTGCCCACCAGTTGCACAAGGCAAAGATTCCTGGCAAGTACTTTGGCATTGCCCGCTGTTTCCGCTACGATAAAGTTGACGCCACACACTTAAGTGATTTTTACCAGACAGAAGGAATAGTTCTTGGAAACGATGTAAACTTACGTGACCTTTTGGGATTCTTACGTATGTTCGCAGTAGAGATTGCAGGAGCTACAGAAGTCAAGTACGTTCCAGGCTACTTCCCCTTTACAGAACCTTCTATAGAAGTTCATATTAAGCATCCTAAGTTAGGCTGGTTTGAGCTTGGTGGCTCTGGTATTTTCAGGCCGGAGGTTACAAAGGCAATGGGTGTTGATGTTCCAGTCCTTGCTTGGGGAATAGGAATAGACCGCATGGCCTTGATGGCTTTGGGCTTAAACGACTTGCGCGAACTCTTCTGCGAGGACATTGAAAGAGTTCGTCTTAGAAAGGCAAAATTCTAAGGAATCAAAATGACAATAAGAGTCCGCAATCGCCTTATATTGATTTTATTTGTACTTACAATAGCAAATCTTCTACTGGGTTGCGGATTTTTACTATTACAGGCGGTAAAGGGACTTTTGCAGGCTCCAGAAGAACCCGTCAGAACTTTCAGGCTTTTCTCTAATGTACTGAATTATTCTTTTGCTGCAACAGTAGCGGGAATTATGTTCTTCTTTTTTTACGTACCCGCAGCCGTTATCTTTTTGTTTTTCTGTTTTGAAAAAACCCAGTCCATAGAAGTTATGTTCTTTCTTGGATTTTTGCTTGGTTGCATCTGTGAAGAAAGTAGGCTCTTAATATGTGCAGGTGGACTTTGGCAGACAATTTCTGCAACACTGATTTTTGTAGGAAGACTTACAGTTACAGGACGGCTTCTGGCCCCGCTTAGCTTGCTTTTTGCATCGCTTCTAAACGGTAATAGCCAAAGGCAGAACACTGAACGGAATTTTTTAATACTTATACTTATTTCAATAATAATCGGTAAGAGTTTCCCTTTAAATACCACATACACAACAACAACATGCACAGTCCTGTGGAGCTACAGGCCCCTTTTCACTATGTCACGAGCCCTAGTTTTCATTGCGACAATAATAACACTTTTGTTGCCAGTATTGCAAACGAAGAGTCAGGAAGGTAAAAAGACTTTAATAAGCTATGCTTTTATGATAAACGGCTACTTTATTCTTTGCAATGCAGATAATTTTGTATTTCTTATTTTAGGGATGTTGCTTCTTTCTACTGGGACATTTTTCTATCTAAAGTCAGTACATTCAACTTATCTATGGAAGTAAAAGGCTTGCAGTTCCACCTAAAAGCAGGGGAATAAGCAGATTATCAAAGTCCTTGAGAGGAAGAACTTCTATAAACATACCAAGCCCCGCAATAATTAAGGATATTTTTACATTATTACAAGTTAAAAAGGCTGAAACAAAAATTGCAGTAAAACAGGTAAGGCTACCTTCTGCTGTTTTTCCCAAAGTAAAAGGTACCTTTATACGTCCAAAAAGTTTTCCTGCCAAACTTGCCATCCCATCCCCAAAGGAAAGGGCATAAATTCCAACAGAGGCAGCAAGGGGCCTATAAAAAATAGCGGATAGCAGTATCCCTAAAACAAGGGTTACTGGGCCCAAAACAAATTTATTCTCATCCCTTTTACGGGCAGCAACAGCAGTTATTGCAGAAAAAAGAGGCACGGGTCTGCCACTACGCCGTAAAAATTCTTGTAGACAATAGAGACAAAGGGCTAAAAAAAGAAGAATAATTACAGGAAGATAAAAAAAGTGCAAGAAAAGAGGGACTAGGGCACTGCACATATGAATAGCCTTGCGAAAGATTTCCTTTGTAATATCGTTAAGATGCTGGCGGCTTAAAATACCGCCCCTTTCCCTTTCGCAAGGTAAAATATCAGTCAAGCCCCATTTCCCCTTCCAAAAGCATTGGAATCTCGGTGTAAATCTCAGGGTTAAACTGGGCTGCAGGGTTAGTAATATACTTAATATTCTGTTCTGCAAGATTTGAAGCTGGAAGGCGAATCATAGTTTCCTGATTGCGTGTAAGGGCATCCCAAGCACGTAAACTTTCGTTAAGAGAAACTATAGCCCTACCATTCATCTGACTGTCACCAGTCTTTTCAGCTATGCGGGACAAGGTGACACCCAAGTTATTAGCTGCCTTCATGTAAGTATCTACTAAATCGCCCTGATCCTTGTTGACTTGGGGCAGGATTATCTTGTAAACCTGCTTCTTGTTGTCAAGGATATTGATAAGCTTGTCATAGTAGCCCTGAGCTGCGTGGTCATCGTTACGTAAACTTAGGGTATTAGCAAGAGCTAAAAGCATGTGAGTATCTGAAGGCTTGTCTTCAGCACCACGAACGAAGGAGCCCAAGGCCTCGCTATATTTTTTCCCCTTGTACTGAATATAACCAATCCTATAGCGGATAGAGGGTACATCATTTTTGCTATCTATAGACTTTGTATAGCAGGACAAGGCACTGTCCATGTCTCCATCCTTAAAGTAATAGATATCGCCCATGTCAGCATACAAGAGACCAACATTCTCTGTGCTTTCAAAGCGGTCAGACATTTTCTTCTCATTTTCGTATAAGTCTATGCCCTCTGCATAAATCTTTTGAGCTTGAATGTATTCACCTTCACTAGAAAGCTCCTCACCTAACATGCGGTAGGTGTTTATATACTTATGCATATCATTGAAAGACCTAACCTTTTTGGCCCTAAAGGAATTAAGGGCACTGTTAAACAAAGACTTTGCGACAGTACCATTCCTAGTTTGGACAAAGTAGCGTCCCATATTGTAAAGGGCAACAGGGTCACTGGGATCCCGCTTCACTGCTTCTTCCAGAAGTCCACGAACATTTTCTATAGATAGGCGCAAACTTTCTTCTGAAGGTCTAAGTGTGCCATAACGCTTGTCAAGCAAGTAACCGGAAAGCTCTGTCAGGTCACCAGGCTCAAGATTCTTAAGCTTTTTGGGATAGAAATATTGCTTAAAGTTTAAGACCTGAGCCAAATTATCTGTTCGGATATAGTACCGCATCTGGCGGCCTGCAAACTTATCATAAAGGCTAGACTTATTGCCATAAAGTTGCATAAGCAAGTCATACTGCTCTTTAGCAAGAGGATACTTGTCAGTTTGACCGCTATCAGCCCAATCAAGATAGTTGTCACCAAGGGCAAGGATTGCGTCAGGATCATTTATGTGGTAGTCTAAGACTTCCCTCTTTAATATTCTCTCTGCATCAGGATAATTCATAAGGTCGTTAGATTCCATCTTTGCCCAATCCAACCCCGCCTTTTTGTCGTGATTGTAACGGGCAAGAAGGTTCCGGTACATCATCCTAGCTCTTTCATACTGCTTATGTTCCCGATAACTTTCTGCATACCGGTAGAACCACTTTTTTACCTGCTTATATGTCAAAGCCTTATTGAAACTTTCTTCAGACAATTTATACTCATCTTTTTGAATAAGGGCATAACCTTCTTTATAGAAGTTATTTGCCATGATGGGGTCATAAATAAATGTCTTTACAACAACGAAGATACAGAATACTAAAATGGCGGCAAGAGTGCTTAATATTGCGCCTGGGATAATCTGATTCTTGAGCTTGTATTCTACAGACTGCTTATAAGCTTCATATTCGCTAGCAGTCCTCATCTCAAAGTCACGGGGGACATCCAACTGAATGTCCATCATTTTTTCAAGTTTAGAGGCAAGCTGTCTTGCAGGAACCTTGCGCAAGACCATCTCTAGAACTTCAAAAAGCGCATCGTCGGTAAGCTCGTTCTTTACAACTATGTCTTCTAGGGCAATTCTTACGTTAAGGGGATATTCTGCTAAATTCTTTTGGAATACCCGGTATTCTGCATCTGTAAAGGTATTTTTTGGCTTGTTAGCATCCGCGGCTTCGACTGCCCCAGAAAAATCAGGGGTAGCAACTTTAGGCTTCTTCCTTAGGTCTAAATGCTCAGAATCTGTATCCGAGAAACCTGGAATACTGAAAATATCATCATCGCCTTCGCTTGCAGTAATGTTTCCCAATTCAAAGTCAGAACCATCCATGCCTTCCATATCAGAAGTATCAAATTGTTCTATTGTTTCAGAAGAATCAGCATCATCACTGCTAAACATATCGGGAGAATCTGGTAAGGAGAAATCATCATCAGCAGAATCTGTTGAAACAGTTTCATCAGAACTACTTTCAGCAGGCATATCCATATCGGGAAGTTCAAAGGAATCTGCATTTCCCATGGAATCCATATCATCTGTGTTAAATATATCTTCAGTAGAAGGCTCTGCAGATGTTTCTTCTGATTCAGAATCCCCTGCACTTTCTTCTGTTTTTTCCTCTTTCTCCTGATCTGGCACAGCTTCAGAAGCCAATGAATCTATGTCAAATGAATCCATATCATCAGTGTTAAACAAATCTTCGTTTGAAGGTTCAGTGGGTTCTGCAGGCTCTGTGGTTTCTACACTTTCCTCTTCGGGAAGAGGGGGCAAATCTTCTGATGCAGTTTCTTCCACGGGGCTCTCGTCAGAAACTGGTTCTCCGAACAAATCTGCGCTTTCTTCAGGGGAAAGATCATCAACTGCGTTTTCATCAGTATTTTCATCTATTGGCTGGAAGGCATCGTTTCCAATCTGAGGATCATCGGGAATTTCAATAAACTGCTCAGGAATTCCTTCATTCATATCTACAGAAGAATCTACACCTTGCATAAAAGATTCATTTTCTTTTTCAATATCAAAAGGAACTTCTTCGCTTTCCTGCTTTTTACTCTTTTCTTCCAATATCTGATCTAACTGACTGTTAAAATCATCTTTTTCTTCTTCCTGATTTAAATCTTCTATATCAGCAAGACCGGACAAGTCTGCTAAATCGTCCATAGGGGCAATATCAGCATCAGAGACAGTATTAGAATCTTCACTTTCATCTGCATCTGAGGCACCTGAAAGAAGGGAATCCAAGTCCATATCCTCTAGGGGAACAGCCTCTGCTTCCTCAACATCTTCAAGAGACCCGGGATTTTCAAAATCGCTTAGGTCAATATCATCTAAGTTGTCTGCACTAGGAGCTAAAAGATCCGAAACATCCGGTGCCTTTGCACCAGTGGCTGAAGTTTCCAAAACATCGTCTTCAAGTTCAGAGGCAGCAGCTTCAGCCTGCTCCAGCTCCTCCTGGTTACTGACCGGCATTCCATTAACAAAATCTTCAGAATCGTCAAGGTCCGGTATATCTTTGGGAATAGGAACAGTAACTGGCTTTTCCCCTCTGGCCGCACGAATCTTCACTTCGTCGCCTAAATTGAGAAGATCTGCGTTAAACTGCTTTAGCTGCTTTAATCCTGGCATATTTCTTGATTATACTCCGCAAATGAATAAAAATTCAAGTCAAAACACCTTTGGGGCAATTTCAAAGGCGAGAATGACACTTTTGAAACTAGCTCCTTATAAAATCCTAAGGTATCTTATATGGCTTATCGGAAAAAAAGGTTAGCTAGTTTAGAAAATTCAAAAAGACTTACACTTTTCAGCGGCCTCATAAAATTTTTCCTATAATAAGAAAAAAAAACTTTACTTAAAAAGATTAAGGACCGATAATTAAGACATGAAAAAGAGTAGTTTTTTGTTTACAGCTATATTATCAGGTCTGATGCTTTTTTCCCCTGCTTTAACCTTTGCAGACAGCAAGGATGTAAAGCAAAACCTTACAGAAGAAGAAGCGTACATAGCAGACTTGGTTTCTACCTTAAACGAAGTAAAGGCACCTTTTATTCACGGTGATTATTTAGTTTTTACGGCAAAAAATAATGCCCGCCACATTGGTATAGCCTTTGACTTTGAGAGATACACCAAGATTCATTCTTTTAAAATACACAATGTATACGATATGGATTTTAATGTCAGGGATTCACTACAGTTTTACATTTTAAAGTTACCTAAAGAATCTCGGGTAATAAATTATAGGCTGATAATAGACGGACTTTGGACAACCGACCCTACAAATACAAACAAGGCTTACAGCGAGGAAGCAGGGGTGGTTCTTTCACAAGTAAATGTAACAAGAAGCGTTCCTTTGGTAACTGAAAAAAAGAGCGATGGGTATGTCCACTTTATCTACAAGGGGGACAAGGGGCAGCAGATACGGCTTGGTGGCGACTTTACAAACTGGGACAGTTGGATTTATCAGATGACAGAAATCCAACCTGGTCTTTATGAATGTGAACTTCCCCTACCCCCAGGAACCTACCTTTATGCCTACTACAATGGCATGACAAGTATGGTTGACAAGACAAACCCAAACCGTTGTTACACAAATGACGGTAAGGTTGCCTCATCAATTACAGTTCGCTAAAAAAGCAGAAACTTTTTCCTTATCTTTTACACCAGGACTTTGCTCTACACCACTAGCGGTATCTACAAGTTCTGGAGAAAGATGGGATATAATAGAAGAAACATTATCTGCATCTACCCCACCTGCAAGCCACAATCTGTTCTGCTTGGCAAAATCTTCGATTATTTGACTTTCTATTCTTTTACCACTACCACCAACAAGACCTTGGCTTGAAGAATCAAGAAGAATACGGGGTTCGCCTAAAGAAGAAAGGAAGGTGACTTCTTCCAAGTCTTTTTGGCTAGACACATTTACCGCGCAGTAATGGGGAAGATTGCAAAGTTCTTTATCTGCAAGGAATTCCTTAGCACAAGCAATTCCGTGGCACTGGATTATATCTATAAAACCTTCTTGTAGCAGAGAATATGCCTCTTTTGCCTCAGCTGAGGCGGGGTCTACTATTACAGCTACAAGGGTTACTTTGCCCCGTAAGCCCTGCTTTTCTAATAAAAGGGCACTTTCTTTTACGGCAGTAGCTTGCGCAGACCTTTTGCTCTTGTGGTAAAAAACAAAACCTAAAAAGCAAGCTCCCTCAGAGGCCGCATGTAGGGCATCCTGGGCAGAAGTTAAGCCACAAATCTTTACAAAGGGGCCCTTTTCCCCATTTTCTTTTTTTACTCTTAATTTCTCTGCAAAAGAAAGCCAAAATGCAGAGTTGGCAGTACTTTTTGCAGCAGAAAAGGCAGAAACTAAAGAGGGGGCTAATTGAGGGTTACGGGCTGCAGCTTCACCTAAAAGGAGGCCTGAAAAACCCAAAGAAGAAGCAAAGGTTGCTGCCTGCGGGCTTGTGATGCCACTTTCAAAAATTATGCGGGCCTTAGGACCGAGGATATTTCTAATGGAATTGAGCATTGCGGCGGGGGTCAGTAAATCTATGGAAAAGTCCTTTAAGTCACGAGCATTAACCCCACAAACGATAAAGTTGGGGTCAATTTGCAAACTTATTTCTTTAAGTTTATCTAAATCTTCTTGCAGCCGGATTTCTACAAAGGCTGTCATTCCCAGCTCTTGGCATTTTTTTGCCATTGCAAGCATTTGCTTTGCAGAAAGAATTCTTGCTATAAGAAGAACGGCATCGGCTCCACACCTATAGGCAATTTCAATTTCAACAGGGTCAATTAAAAAATCTTTACGCAAAAGGGAAACTTCTTTGCTGCCTATTGCAGTGCCAACTTGAATTAAATCTCTTAAAGAACCCTTAAAATAATTTTCCTCTGTAAGAACAGAAATTGCCCTAGCTCCTGCATCTGCATAAGTTAAGGCTGTTTTAACAGAATCTAAATCAGGGGCAATATGCCCCTTGCTAGGCGAGGCTCTTTTTACTTCAAGAATAAGCCCCCGTTTCTGCATGAAGGGAACAAGGGGCCGTAATCTTTTTTCTGGTATATCAATCCCAAAATTCCAGCCCTTTTCTTCTATTTGTTTTTTTCTTTTTTCTACAATTTGGTCTAAAATATTCATATAAACCTCCAAAAACTAAAAATTCACAGAGTGACATTCTCTTAACATTATGTTATAATAAGCGTATGGCAGATAAACAGGATAGTCTTTCAAAAGAAGAAATCAATGTAGTTCTCAATTCAGTCCGCACTGATAATGCTGAAAACGAAAGCAAATTCAAGGTGGAACATGATGTATCTCTTTCTCAGAACGACTTGGACAAGCTTCTGTCTGGTATGCCTGCAACAGGGAACAAAGAAAATGTGGCAGGCGATGACAAGGCAGCAAAAAGGGCAGCTAAAATTGCAGAAAGAAAAGCGAGGGCTGCCGCAATTCTTGCTAAATCAAATGCAGAATCTCCTAAAGATATTACCGTAGTCTATGGTTCCGCCCGTCTTTCTGGTTCAGAAGCCTCTGCTTTGCAGGCAGGAGCTGTTATAGAGCTAGAGCGGACTCCAGGTGATTTTGCAACTATTCTGCTTGACGGAAAACCCTTTGCAAAAGGAATTTTGGGTAAGCAGAATAAAAAAACTGCAATTCAGATTACAGAACTTTTATAGCGAATTTCTTCTAGCTTAGCAAGAGCCTTGCCTGAATCAATAGCTTCTAGGGCTGCAATATATCCATCTTTTATTGTCTTGCTTTTTCCTGAAATGTACAAGAGGGCACCTGTATTAAGGGCAACGGCATGACGGATTGCTTGTCTGCCCTGTCCTTTTAGCACATCTAAAGCCAGGTCTGCATTTTCTTGGCCAGAGCCACCGGCAAGTTCATTTTCATCTAGTTCAGGCACACCTAGCTTTTGTGGGTCAATTGTGTATTTATATTCTTTACCGTCAGCATTAATTTGGTAGGCGTAAGTTGGGTAACAGGGGCTTATTTCATCATAGCCGTCTTGGCTTGAAACAACTAAAACCCTTTTTGCCCCCAGTTTTACAGCAGCACGGGCAAATCTTTGCATTAAATCAGGGGAATAAACACCAAGAACTTCATATTCCGCTCCAGCAGGATTTAAAAGGGGCCCTAAAATATTCATTATGGTCTTTATGCCCAAGGCTTTTCTAACAGGGGCTGCAAAACGCATTGCTGAATGGTAAACAGGTGCCATCAAGAATGCAAAATCTGTAGTAGCCAAAAGTTCAGCTGTATTTTTAGGACTTGCATCT
>CAJOQA010000166.1 GCA_905236465.1 uncultured Treponema sp. | reverse complement strand
CATAGCCTGAATATTTAGTTTTTTCTTCTTCTATTATAAAATCCCTTTTTTGAATAAACAAAATAAAGTCACACCGGCAACGATAACCAATATAAAAATATCTTCAATTTGACTCCTCTTAGTTTTTTTTCACCTGAATGTTTTTCATGCCACCGCTCTTTTTCATCGAGCGGTAACTTTTCGAAATCTTCTTCTTGTGTCATAAGTAAATTCTCTCGTTCATCTTTTTATCAGGAAGGGTAAGTTTAATTTCAGGCTCTGTGCTTCTACCAGCATCAATTTTCATTTTAACCAGCACAAATAAACTGTGATAGATAAGTTGTTTTACAATACTATTTCGGGTAACCCGGATTCGAACCGGGGACCTCTACGTCCCGAACGTAGCGCGCTACCAGCTGCGCTATTACCCGAAAAAAAATGCCCACTGAATAGTGGGCAAAGATTACGGGAGCTACGGGGCTCGAACCCGTGGTCTCCGGCGTGACAGGCCAGCGCGATAACCAGCTTCGCCAAGCCCCCGTGATGTTTGAAACTATACCACACAAAACTTTTTATGTCAAGCATAATATTAAATTTTTTGTAATTTTTTTTCAAAAAACTTTGCACACCGTTGACAGTAAATAGTTACAATGATAAAATTACTAAAATTGTATCTTAATTCTAAAAAGGAAGTTTTACTGTCATGAGCGAAGAAAGTAAGCATAAAGAAAAGCAAGGTTCTGCAAAAATCGGTGCAGTTATTATCCTTATCATTTCAGCAATCGTCTTTATCCCTGCGGGTGGTTCGTTAGTATTCCAAGCAATTGCAAATAGCGGAAAGATTCCTGTATTTGGTTCCTACAAGGGCAAAAAAATTGAATACAAGCCAGGAACAGAAATGTTCAATAATGTATCAAATCAGGCAGAAATGTTCAAACACAACTATGGCACAGTAAGCCAGGATGCTTACTATAGAATTTTCTATGCAGCCTTCGGTCAAACATTAAGTTCTATGATTTACACAGATGCTGTAACCAAAACAGGCTACTCTGTTCCAAAAGAAGCGGTAAACCGCGCAATCATCGGCTACTTTACTGATGCAAGCGGAAACTATTCTTCAAAAATCTACAATCAAACAGACGAATCTACTAAAAAGTCTTTAAGACAAGCTGCAGAAAAGTCCCTTATTTCTTCTCTTTACAGAACAGATGTTTTTGGTTCTTCAACAGAAGTTTCTTCTGGCAAAATGTATGGAATAAAGTCATCTTCCAAAGAAAAAGCCTTTATTGCAAATATGGAATCTGAAAAAAAATCTTTTGAGCTTGTAGCTTTTAGCACAGAAACGTTCCCTGAAGAGGAAGCTGTAAAGTATGCTAATAACAATGCTGAAAAATTTACAAAATATAACATTTCTGCTGTCACACTGGAAAACAAGGATGCCGCGGAAAGTCTTTTAAAGCAGATAAAGAATAATGAAGTTACCTTTGACGATGCAATCAGCGAGAAATCCGTAAAGTATTACACGGATAAAGAAGGAAAACTTTCTACCCCATACCATTATCAGTTGCTCAAAGATGTAGAAAATGAAGAGGACGTAGCAAAAATTGCAACCCTAAAGCCACAAGAATTGTCTGAAGTCATTCAGAATAGGTCTGGCTACTCTATCTACAGATGCGACGGAGAAGTTACAAAAGCAGACTTCTCTGACGCTGCTACAGTAAAAGTCGTTCAAAGCTATCTGACAGCAAACGAAAAGGGCTACATAGAAAACTACTATATTGAAATGGCAAAAAGTTTCAAAAACGAAGTTGCACTCAGTTCCTTTGAGGAAGCCTGCAATAAGTTCCAAAAAACACGGGTAGAAGTTCCAGCCTTTGCCCTTAACTATTATAACACAAGCTTCTATTCAGCTTCTCCCTCAAATATTCCAGAGATAGCAAGTATATCTGGAAATGTAAACGCCCTTCAAGCTCTCTTTTCCCTCAAAGCCGAGCAAGCATCTGATCCATTTGTTCTTGCTTCTAATGTAATTGTTGCCCGTTGCACAGGTATACAAAAGGATCCTCCAGCTTCTACAGAAAACTTTGATGCTACAGCTGAAAAAGCTGATTCTTCAAGTGCAAGTTCTGCCTTACAGAAATTGGATGGCGTAGAAGATAAATTTATAGAAACTTATTTCAACTATTTTGTTTCAAACTCACAGGACGAGGAGTAAGTCTCCTTGAGTCTTGAGCATCAAGAAGAAAAGCCCAGCTTGCTTCCCGCAGGTCAGGGCTTTTCTCTTTTGAATACTGTCAAATATAAAGGGCGTTTCCTTTACTCAAAATATGATCCCAAGCGGTCTCTTCTATCACTTATTCAAAATACCACCTTTCTTCCTGGAAGCCTTATTTTACTTTGCTCTCCTGCCCTTTGGTATGGTCTTGAAGAATTAGAAAACAAACTTCCAAGCGATTCATATATTGTTGCTATAGAAGGAGATGAAGAACTTTTTAATTTTTCAGCAGCCATAAACAAGGGGATTGACTTTTACTCTAAGAAAAACATAAGGGAATTTTATAATAAGCTAAAAAAGCTAATCAATACAGGGAAAGTAAAAAGGGCAATCCGATTAGATTTTAGTGCAGGAATTTATTTTGAAAAAGAATTCTATCTGAATACTTGCTATGATGCAGAACAACTGATTGCCTCGTTTTGGAAAAATCGGCTTACGATTACAAAAATGGGAAGGCTATTTGCAAAAAACATATTCAAAAATCTTCCGCTTTTGCCTAATGAACGGACTTTTTCATCGCTTTTTAACAGCGTGAATAAGCCTATCCTGCTTTTAGGTGCAGGTGAAAGTCTAGATGAAAGCCTTAAGTATATAAACGAAAAATCCTACTACATTATAGCAGTAGATGCAGCTCTAAACGCCTTACAGTCCCTTTCTCTTCGCTCCGATGCAGTTGTGGGTGTGGAAGCCCAATATGCAATACAGGAAGCCTATATTGGTTGCCAAAAGTCAGCGAATTTTATGTTTGCGGATATTTGCTCTAGACCTTCTGTTACAAAAAATATTGAAGCAAAAAAAGTTTGGTTTGCATCCGAGTATGCAGATTGTAGGTATCTAAAAGCTATACAAAAGCTGGGTTTACAGGAAAGTTTTAT
>CAJOQA010000165.1 GCA_905236465.1 uncultured Treponema sp. | reverse complement strand
TTTGCTTCCCTCTGCATCAAGGGTGTAGACATAGTGCTTGCTGTTTTTGCTGATTATACAGGAGGTGGGCAGGACAACCTTACCCGCATAGTCTTCTGTGTAAAGGGTAACTTTCGCGAACATACCTGCATTAATCCTGGCGTCCTTTTTGTCAAAGTTCAAGATTATTTCTTTTGTCCTACTTGTTGAATCAACTACAGGAGAAACCCTGGTTACCGTTGCTGTGAAAACTTCTCCCTTGTAGGCTTCCAATTCGATGTTTGCCTTAAGGCCTGTTTTTAAAGAAGCCACGTAACGTTCAGGTATATTTGCTGAAATTTGTAAGTTAGCCACATCTCCGATAATGGTTATTGTGCTTGTTGTCTTGACAGTAGTTCCAGGTTTTAATGGTGACTGTGTAATTGTTCCGCTTATTGGGGCATAGACCTGACTGTGGGCATATTGGGTGCCAGGTTCAGATGGGTCAATTTCAGCTATTACGGCTCCCCGTCGTACGGTAGACCCCAGGGTAACATAGGTAGTTACGATTTTTCCGCCAATATCAGGAAAGACCTCTATAGAAGATTGGGTTTCAATTTCTCCGTTTGTCTGAACATAGTCATGCAGGGTTTCTAAAGTGGCAACCTGTGTTTTTACGCTGACAGCCCCTGCCTGCTGATTGCCCTTTCCCTTTTTCCAGCCTCCCCCCGCATTGTTATTTTTAGAAAGCATTACATAACCAATGGCTGCAAGGACTGCCCCAATACAAAGTATTCCTACAATTAGAGCCGGTCTCTTTGATTTTTTTCCTGAACTTTCATCTTTAAAATTATCTACCATGACATATACCTCTTTTATCTTGCAATGGTTCCAAATGGAACACCAATTGTGTTTTCCAAATCAAGGATGTTAGAAGCGAGCGTATAGGCTTCGCTCATTACGTTTACTTGGGCCTCTGTCAGCGAATCCAAGGCGGATTGCAAAGACAGTAAATCTTTAGTGCCCCTATTGTATGCTTCCAAACTCATTTGATACGATTCTTTTGCGAGTTCTACACTAGATTGCCTAAGTTTTAGGGCTGACTGGGAAGATTGAATCTTCTTTAAATAGTTAGCCACATTCATTGTATACGTTGTCTTAGCATCTTCTAGCTGTAATTGCAAACTTTTAAGATTATCTTTTTGGTTTTCTATGCTTAAGGCCCCACTGGACCAGGGAATGTAACCGTCAAGTGGAATTGAAAGTCCCACAGAATAAGATGTTACCCCTGAATCTGAATCGATGCCTGTATTTACAGTCCCGCTTTTTTGGTAGCTGATGCTGCCAGTTAAGCTCGGTCCCCAAGCACTGAATCGGGTAGCCAAAAGGCTATTTTCCCCAACTTCAATCTTCTTTTCTAAAGTTTCTATATCAGCTGATTTTTTGTCTAAGTCTTTAATAGAATTTTCAGTTATAGAATCAAGGCTTAAGAATCCTTCAAGCGAACCTGAAAGGGTGATTTCTGTATCTAGGTTAATGCCCAACATTTGCTTAAAGGAATCCAAATCGTTTGCAAAAGTTACCTCTTGGTTTTCATAGTTTACTTTTGCATTTTGATAGGAAACTTGTGCGCTTACAACGTCAAGTTTTGCAAGCTGCCCCCTGTTATATCTTGTTTGGTTAGTGTCGTACTGCAACTTTGCGCTGCTGACGTTTGCCTCTAAAAGTTTTAGATATTCACTTTCGTAAAGAAGCTTGTTGTAGGCCTTTCGTACATTAAGTTCAATTGTGCGTACCGCCTGTTCATAAGTAATTTGCTCTTGCTGATATGAAAGCTTCGCGGCTTTTATGCTGGTGTAGATGGAAGGGCTAAGCCCCAAACTTGCACTTGCCCCTATTGAAATTGCAGGATCGTCTGTATCTGTTGTACCAGAGAGGGTTCCGCTTGCCTTGATTGTTGGAATAAAGGAATTCCAAGAATAGGAAGAAGCCCTTTTTGCGCTTCCTAAAGAAATTTCAGCTTCTTTTGCTGAAAGATTTCCTTCAGTTGCATATTTTACAGAATCTTCTATAGAAAGCGTCAGTTTTTTTTCTCCTTGCGAAAAAGCCGTGACTGAAAGTATAAAAAGAAAAGGTAGAAAAAATGTTTTTTTATTTTTAAAGTTCATGTTTCCTCCCAGAAACTGTATATTACACTTGTACAAAGAATAATTTTTCTAGGCTCCTTATACTAGAAATATATTTGATTTTAGAGATTTTAGCAAAAAATGTTTGTTATTTGTTTATAATTTATTGTTATAGGACTTTCTAGGCGGAGTAGGCAGACTGAATTGCGGCAAGCACTTCCTTGTCTTGAAAAGACCAACCGTAATTTTTTGTTTGGCTGAATTGAAGGACATAGTGCGTCTGAAAATTCTCCTCAACAGCTACAAGCTCTGGGATAAAGTCCTTTATGTTTTGGGCAAACATGAGCCAGCATTGCAGGTAGATGAACTCGCCACCGCTTGTGTAACAGTCCCTGTTGGTCAGGGGACTGTGTATGTCTGGAATCTTTACAAAAGTATTTGTGTCGCCTATAGAAAGATTTGCGTCATGTACTGCTTTAAAAAGGTTATATGCCTTTAGCAAGTTTTTTTCGTCAGTGTCTATTGCTTGTGCCAACGGGGAATTTTTCCCTAAAACCCTAAAGGGGTTCAAGTATTTGCTATAAGAAGAAATGATAAGGGCCTTATAATCATCTTCCTTTGCGTTTATTTTTCTTTGTATTATATCGTCTTCGTAAACAATATTGGGTTTTGAATTGTCATTATACTGGGATGATTTCAGGAATTTTTTTGCAAAAGCACCAAAAGCTTCTGCTGCTGTGCCATTTTTTTTCATGAACTTTCCCCTTTTATAAATAAAAAGCGGTAAACGGGAGTCGAACCCGCCTATCTGGCTTGGGAAGCCAGCATACTACCGATGTATTATTACCGCAATTCTTTCTATATAATATACTACTAAATCTCCTTTATTTCAAGCCCTACTTCTTTAAAGTTGCTGCTATGAAGTCCCTGAAAAGAGGACCTGCCTTGTTAGGCCGACTTTTGAATTCGGGGTGGAACTGTCCGCCTAGCATCCAAGGATGGTCTGGGGCTTCAACTATTTCAACTAAGTCCCGCTCGGGGTTTACGCCTGCAATGATAAGTCCTGACTCTTCCAGTTCTTTTCTGAATTTATTATTAAATTCGTAGCGGTGGCGGTGGCGTTCCCAAATTATGCTTGAACCGTACGCTTTTTCTGTTAATGTGCCAGCCTTTACCTTGCAGTCAAATTTTCCAAGCCGTAAGGTTCCGCCTAAAATCTTACCATTTTGATCTGGCATTAAGTCAATGACGGGGTGTTTTGTTTCCTTATTTATCTCTGTTGAATGGGCATCTGCCCAACCTAGCACATCACGGGCCCATTCAATCACCATAATCTGCATTCCCAGGCAGATTCCAAAGTAGGGGAGCTTGTTTAGCCTTGCATATTTTGCAGCCCTAATCATGCCCTCAATGCCCCGCTCGCCAAAGCCTCCAGGAACGATAATTCCATCTGCATCTTTTAGCCTTTTCTTTGTGGTCTCATCGTCTACCAAAGTCTCACTGTCTATCCAATCAATTTCAACAGAGGCCTGGTTTGCGATTCCTCCATGGGTAAGGCTTTCGACTACAGAAAGGTAGGCGTCGTGAAGCTCTATGTATTTGCCAACAAGGGCTATTTTTACATGGTGGGTAGGATTCTCGAACACATTCACCATTTTTGCCCAGTCTTCTAGGTCAGACTTCCTTTCGTCTATTCCCAAAATCTTGCAAACTGCATCCCCCAAGCCTTCCTTTTCCATGTTCAGGGGAACCTCGTAAATAGAGGCAGCATTCAGGTTTTGTATTACGCAGTCAGTATCAACGTTGCAGAAAAGGGCCAGTCGTTCCCGTGTTGCTTCCGGCAGGGGAATTTCTGTCCTAAGCATAAGGATATCGGGCTTTATTCCCAACTCCTGCAGTTCTTTTACGGAATGTTGGGTGGGCTTGGTCTTTAATTCTTTTGCCTTGTTCAGGTAAGGAATAAGTGTCAGGTGAATGTAGCAGGTATTCTCTTCCCCCACTTCATATTTCATCTGCCTGATAGCTTCTATAAATGGTAAGGATTCTATGTCTCCTACAGTACCGCCGATTTCTGTTATTATAACGTCAGCCCCAGTTTCCTTTGTGGACAGGAGCATACGGCGTAGGATCTCATCCGTTACGTTTGGAATGACTTGGACTGTGCCCCCGTGGTAGAGGCCTTCTCTTTCATTTTTAAGGACAGTTTCATAAACCCTGCCGGAAGTTGTGTTGTTACTCTGTGAAAGCACAGCATCGGTAAAACGCTCGTAGTGGCCTAAGTCCAGGTCTGTTTCGGCCCCATCGTCTGTTACAAAAACTTCCCCGTGCTGAAAGGGGTTCATTGTGCCCGGGTCTATATTTAAATAAGGGTCAAACTTTTGATTTACTACCTTTAGTCCCCGGCTTTTTAAGATTAATCCAATGGAGGCTGCTGCAATTCCTTTGCCTAATCCGCTTACTACTCCGCCAGTTACAAAGATATACTTAGTCATAAAAACCCCATAAAAGTCAAGAAAATTATTTTTCCATTATATAGTAAAAGTTCAGGAATGACAAGCAAACTGCTAAGAATGAAACGTGGAGCACTATCATTTAGACTGGAGCGCATCGCTAAAGTACCTGCTGATTTTGCTTAGCGCCTTACGGCTTACTAAGGGATTCCGGTCAAGCAGGGCAAAAAACTTTTCTTGGGGAATAATCAAAACCCGAATCTCTGTTAAGGCCCTGGCACTTTCGTGGCGGGTCTTGTCTAAAAGGCAGGCTTCTTCCCCAAAAAAGCCACCCCTTTCTATGTAGCTGATATTGTTTGGTCTGCTTATGGCCACTGTTCCCCTTGCAAGGTAGTAGGCTGTATCCCCACTTTCCCCTTCTTTGTAAAGGTATTCCCCCCTTTCAAAAGTTTTTACATACACTTCTTTGTGCAAGAGGGCATCTGGGCGGATAAAGAGCAGCCGCTTTAGGCTGGCTAAGAAGGAAGTATCGTCCCTTTGCGGCAGAATATAGAGCTGGCTTAAAATCAAAGTGTCAAAAAACTGGTAGACGAAGAGAAATTGGGCAAAAAAGAGAAAAATCAAGAAGAAAAAGAAAACTTCCATAAGCAGTACGATTATTCCGCTCAGTGCCCCGTAAATAATATTGTATTTGTTTACGTTTATGAAAAGATACATCAGCTTTTGAAAAGCAAAAAAAGTCAGTGTCGTTCCGCAAGAAGAGGCAGCCGCTATTTCGATTCTGGGCCTAGTGCCTGCCCCTATGCGGTAGCAGATAGTAACCGCAAAAAAAAGTAGGACGTAGGGAAAAACCGAGACTGCTTGTGACAAACTTGTAAAAATAGAAGGGTGGGCTGAAACAAAAGTTTGCAGTAGCGGTAGTTTGACCAAGGTTTTAAATGCCGTGATTGCTACAAGAAGGGCACAAACTGCTATTATAAGCAGGGCTTCTCCGCCCAGGGTCAGAAACTGCTGTATTACGGGGCGCGGTTTTATCTCTTTTCTAAAGACCTTACTCAAGCTGACCATTACCGAAGAAAAGAAGCGCCTTGCCATCAGTATTATTGCTATTGCTATAATAATCTCAAAGTTTGTTATGCTTGAAATTGACTTAATTGATTCTGTTGTTTTTTCTATAGTAAAATTGTCTGATATTGCGGGGTTGGTCTTTATAATTGTA
>CAJOQA010000164.1 GCA_905236465.1 uncultured Treponema sp. | reverse complement strand
GCTGAATTACTGGAAAAAATATCAGAAATCTTACATGTTTCAGCAGCAGCCCTATTTTATACCCCTCAGGAAAAATCAGCTGACGAAAGCGACTGGTCAAAAATAGAGGCAATTCTTTCAGAAGAAATTGAAAAAGCCTTAACATTGATAAAAATCAGGCTACATGAGTTAAAATAGACTTAATAAATCTTTTTATAAATTCCCCATACAAAAGCCAAAAAAAATTCAAGTTTCCCTACCTAAGTCCGATAATAAAAGTGTGATTAATAAGAGACATTTTCCGGCGGACGGGTCTTTTTTTGACATCCAGACGCCTGCCGGAAAGTGAATTTTAACCTTTCATGACGGCTGGTTTTAAGGTTGCTGACTTAAATCCGGCCTTTTTTATTTTAAACTGAAAATCGCACACTTATCAATAATAAAACTTTACAATTCTAACTTTTTGGCCGATAATATATGAGAGGTTGTAATGGAAACGTATCAGATATCAGAATTAAAGGCAGGAACAATTTTTACAGCAGACTTAATCTTGGACAAAAACCTTTTAATTTGTCCGGCAAACTGTCCTATTTCTGCAGAAATGATAAAAGCTCTCAAGGAATGGAATTTTGATACGCTGCAATCAGAAGGCAGTGTCGCAAAAGACAAAGGAACCTCTTCAGAAAAACCTCAGATTAATAAAGAAGACGCAAAGAAGATTATGTCCAAGACGGAGGACATTACTGATATAATTGAAAAAGAAGAGGAAAACGAGGAGAATGCTAGGGCCAATCCAGAAATTCTTGATGCAATGGAAAAGGCAAGGGCAAACAATAACGACAAGTCCAGGATGGAAGTCGTCCAGGAAATTTATGACAAGTACCTCAAATACATAGATAACATTTACACCCACTATGCTACCCATAAGCGCTTCCGTCAGGGTGAAATCACGCAGACTATAAAGGAACTCTGTATATTCATTAAGGAAAACCAAAGGTATGTCCTGCGCATAATGCCAACCTTTGAGATGAGGAACAAGAACTTTCTTGTAAGCCACAGCATGAGAACTACTGTTCTTGCGGTAACAATCGGAATTCAGCTCAAGATGCCTTTGACTAAACTGATTGAATTGGGGATTGCAAGCGTTTTGCACGAAATAGGTATGCTCCGCCTGCCGCCGGCCCTTTATATGAGCGACAAGCCCCTTACAAATACGGAGCGCAATCAGATTTTAACCCACCCTGTGCTAAGTTATAATATCCTAAAAGACGCAAACTTTCCGCTTAACATACTCTTAGGTGTTTTAGACCACCACGAAAGGGAAAATGGAACCGGCTACCCCCGCCACATAAGGGGGCAGAATATTTCCTTGTATGCAAAGATTATAGCAGTAGCTTGTTCTTTTGAAGCCATTACCGCTCCTAGGCATTTTAAGGAAGCCCGTACCACTTACGATGCAATGATTGAAATGCTTAAGAACCCAAACAAGCAGTACGATGACACTGTTCTGCGTGCTCTTTTGCTAAGCCTGTCCCTTTACCCAATAGGTGCCTTTGTCTACTTAGCAAATGGGAAAATAGCCCAGGTTACAGATGTTACCCCGGGGAACCCAAAGAATCCTGTCGTTCATGTCCTAGGCGAAAAAGATGCAAACGGAAACTCTTTAAGCTTGCAAACAAATGACAGCGACCTGAAAATTGTTCGGGTACTAAACAGCAACGAGGTAAAGGATGTCCTTGCCACTATGAAAAAGTCTTAAAAACCACCTTAATTTTTTTGTTTCCACTGGCTGGGAGAAAGGCCGCAAAAGTTTTTAAATGCCCTTGAAAAGTTCAGCTGGTTTGGATAGCCCACGGCTTTACCTATGTCTGCTACAGAAAGTTCTGTGTTACGTAGCAAAGTTTGTGCCTTGGACATTCTATACAAGATTAAAAAATCTTTTGGGGACTTTCCTACACTCTGCTTAAAAATCTTTGTAAGATAGCTTCTGTTTATGCCACACCGGTCAGCCATATCTTCTACGCTTATATCTTCAGAAAACTTTTGCTCAATGAAATTTACAGCCTCCTTTATGTAAAAGTCGCTCATCTTAGTGCTACGCATTGTATTTTCCCGCTTGTAGGAAGAAACTAGATAGTGCATAAAAAGATAGAGGTGGCCTATTATATTAAAGGGGGACTGCTGATGGTTGTGGGATATATAATTCATTTCATTCAAGAGGCTTTCTGAAATTTTTGAATCCCAGGGCCTGTAAACGGGGTTTTCTTCTGTAAGTTTTGTAAGGGCAATAATTTCTTTTACTTTCAGCCCGTCAAATTCTAGCCAGGTGTATTCCCAGGGATTATCCTTGTCTGCAAAATAGGTAGTTATCTGCCCTGGAAAAATCAAGAAACCCTGCCCTCCGCTTATGGTAAAGGTGTTGTCTGTTCCCTTTTTGCCATTGGCCATTAAAATTCCCCTTCCCCTTACAACATAATGAAAAAGAAAGTGGTTGCGGGTAGTAGGTCCGAAGGAATGCCCGCTCGCGCATTTTTCCCAGCCGCATTGGTAAAGGTTCAAATCAACGAAATTCTCACTGGTAAATATATAAAAACTGTCTTCTATCATAAAAAAAATCCTACCTTGCCTT
>CAJOQA010000163.1 GCA_905236465.1 uncultured Treponema sp. | reverse complement strand
TACTATCTGATGGCCGGACACGGGAAGGCATTCGGTGTAACCGCAGGCATCTCTTATTTTCTTTTGGTAGCTTTTGAGGACTATGTGAATGATGTCTAGGGCTTTAGCTCGGGTTAGTTCTGCCATAAAAACTCTTTACCTTTTTCCATGTTGTTGTTATGTCAAAGTGAAAAATAAACCCGAGTCCCTATTGTAAAGCCGTGGAAGTTACCAAAGTGGCAGGCATTATTTTTGCTAGTATTGGAAAAAGAAAGAACTTTCCATGCAGCAAAAAACTCATACCTGCTAAGCATAAATCCTGCTTGCAGATTTGTCTGCAAAAGTGAAAGTTGGCCACCAAGTTTTATATTATCACAAAAGCCCTCACGGCTGTAAAGGGCAAGGTTTTCAAAGTATGGACCAAAATACGGAAAAAACAAACCTTCAAAAGTACTTTCGTTGCCTATTCCTAATTCATTTAAATATACAAGTGATGTGCCAAGTGAAAAGCGATTTCTGTTGCGGCCTGCATCTGTATAAAGGAATTCTTCTATCGTCCCTCTTACCACATAATTACCGTCTCCGTAAGGTTGGTAAGGAAAGTCTTGGAACTGAACAGTGTTAAAGTAATAGTAACCTGCAGCAGTCGTAATAAGACCTAGAATAAGTCCTGCAAGAAGAAGTTCTGCAACAGGATCATCTTCTGATTCTTCTTCGCTATAGGAGCGAAAGTTAAAAGTATCTGTGTTAAAAACTAAAGCGTGTGCATGGGGGGCGGAAAAAGATCAGCATAAGTGAGAGCAAAAAAATGCGGGAAATTTTTTTTGTTATAGATGATTTCATATGTTGATTGTGGACTTTTGGTAAATAAAAGTCAAGACGATTTCTTAGAGCTTGTCTTCCCGAAACTCCCGGCAAATTACTTGACTGCAACAAGAACCATTGTCTTTGCATTGTAGTCATAAGGTGCTTTATAAAAATCCCCATAGACATCAGCAGAAGAAAAACCCATTGCAAGCAAGCGTTCCCTTAAATCAGCAGCAGAATAAAGACGCTGGGTAAACTCGTGCTCAACTCTCTTTCCATTCTTTTCTATATAAATCCATTTAGAATTAAGACCTTCCCATGCACCTTGAACAGAAAACTTTGTCAAAACCGTTTTATTATCCCTTTCAAACCATTCACCTTCTGTAAAATATCTGACTGCAATTTCTCGGCTTATACATTCAAGAATAAAAGTTCCTCCCTTTTTAAGGCTTTCAAAAATACTTCTTACTATCTTCATATCATCTTCAATAGAATCACAGTAGCCAAATGAATTAAATACATTTACAGCAGCATCAAACTTTTTACTGCTTTCAAAAGTCCTCATGTCATGGTTTATTAGGGTAAGAGCAACACCTTCGTCTTTAGCGCTTTCCGCAGCGGCATCCAAAAAGGGCTGAGTTATATCAACACCAGTAACATCCATTCCGCAAAGAGCTAACTCTACACTTATTCTTCCAGGACCACAACAGGCATCTAAAACAGCATTTCCTTTTTTTAATCCTGCAAGCTCAACACAAGCAAGAGCTGTTCCCTCTGCCTGTGCCCAAATCTGAGAATCAAACATTATGGGGCTATACTTAAGCCAAAAGTCTTCATCTTCAAACCATTCTTTTTTCATATACAAATATTTTATCACACTTTCAAAATCTTATCAAAGCACAAGTGCAGCTCAAGTTTCTGTGTTAAAATAAAGGGCAAAGTAGGAGGTTGCTTTTGATAAAATCGATAGTTTTGCTAATTTTAATTCCAGCCCTTGTTCCTGTTTTCGCAGTTCTCTTTTTTGTCTACAGCAAAGATAGGTTTGCGCGGGAACCTTTTAAACAGGTTGCAAAAATATTTCTTATAAGTGCTATTGTAGCCCCCATCTCCATTCCCCTAGAACGCATAGCAATGGCAATCTTTTACACAAACTACAAGCCAAGCTCCATCTTTGACCTTGATTTTAAAGACAACCTCCTGTGTGTTGCCTTGGTGGAAGAAGGGGTAAAATGGCTAGTTCTTATGATTCTTGCATGGAACAAAAAAGTTTTTAAATACCGCTACGACGGCATTGTCTATGCGGTTGTAACATCACTAGGCTTTGCGGCTTCAGAAAATATAATGTACATATACTATCTTGGATCCGGCGTAGCCTTGTCTAGGGCGATTTTTTCCATTCCAGGTCATGCCATGTTCGGAGTTTTCATGGGTTTCTTTGTTTCCAGGGCTAGACAGGGGGCTAACAAGGGGCATATTATCACACCTTTTTTCAGCCTGATTCTTTCAATAGCAGTTCCTGTCCTCTTGCACGGAATTTACGACTTTCTGCTAAGCGATTCGATTCGCTACGGGGGATATGGTCTGCTTTTCTTCATATTCGTATTCGTAAGCGATGTTTTAGCCTGGATGGCCATGTACAATGACTTTGCATCCGACCGGCCACTGGGAAAAAAGTGAAGACACTTTAATTAAAGCAATCTTAATTCCTATAAAAATTTAATAAAATATACCTTAATTTTTTAATTTTTTGTGGAAAAAAGCAAAGCATCATGCTATAATAATAACTTATGGAAGAGATTCAGACATTACAGGGTCAACCATTGCCTTTAGGTGCTCAACCTTTTCAGGACGGAGTTAATTTTTCCGTATTCAGCAGGCATGCCACAGGGGTAACGCTTGAACTTTACAAAACTCCTCAAGACAGGGAACCTTATGCAAGGGTAACCTTTAACCCTGATTTTAATCGTACAGGTGACATTTGGCATATCTTCGTTAAGGGAATAAAGGCCGGAACCCTTTATCTTTATAGGGTTGCAGGACCTTTTGAACCTTCCGCTGGTCACCGTTTCAACGAAAAAGAGCTACTTTTTGACCCATACGCCCGTGCCATAACACACGGCTCGGTTTTCCGCAATCTGCCACACACATATCGGCCAGCTATAGACAAAAGTGATGTCGAGCAACAAAGCCCCGACCACGACTGGGACTTTCCAAAGTGCGTGGTTGTAGACAACTCAGAATTCAACTGGGAAGGAGACAGGCCCCTAAACATCCCTCTTTCAAGAAGTATCATATATGAAACTCATGTAAAAGGTTTCACCGCAGGAAAAGAAAATGGAGTACAAAATCCAGGAACCTATTCAGGCTTTATACAAAAAATTCCATACCTTAAACGTTTAGGTATAACAGCTGTAGAACTCATGCCCCTTTTTGAATTTGACGAGTTTGAAAATACAAACGAAAACCCCAGAACTGGGGAACGGATGAAAAACTATTGGGGCTACAGCACAATATCATTTTTTGCCCCCAAAGCTTCTTATGCGGCAGATAAAAGGCCTGGAGGTTCTGTCCACGAATTTAAAGAATTGGTTAAAGCCCTGCATAAAGAAGGTATTGAAGTAATTCTTGATGTAGTCTTTAATCATACAGCTGAAGGCAACGAGCACGG
>CAJOQA010000162.1 GCA_905236465.1 uncultured Treponema sp. | reverse complement strand
GTTGATTTATTCTTTAAGCCTGAAGAAATAATTGACTGGGAAGATCAGGCTTCTCTTTGGTTCTAGTTTTTTTCTTTTTCAGGGTGAATTAAGGTAGGTATCTAATGGACATAAAAACTGTAGGAATGATAGGTGCAGGTGCATGGGGAACAGCTTTAGCTACAGCCCTTGCTCGCGGTGGCCATAAAGTTCAAGTTTGGGCCATGGAAGAAGATGTTGTTTCTTCTATAAATACTCAGCATGAGAATAGCCGTTTCCTTCCAGGATATGCCCTTGATCCTACCCTGACAGCTAGTCAAAATATAGAGGAGGTAGCTTGCGATAAGGATTTTATTATTTTGGCAAGCCCTTCTCTTTATCTTGCTTCAACAATAAAGAAATTTGTTAATGTTCCTAATGTTGCAGCAGGAAAATCTATAATTGCAGCCCTTACAAAAGGCTTTGTACCTTCTGCTGAAGGACCAAAATTTGTTCTTGACACAATGGAGTATGCCCTTCCTCCTTCATATAAAGACTCTACGGTCTATATTGCAGGTCCTTCCCATGCAGAAGAAGTTGCCATGGGAAAAATAACAGGGCTAATAACTGCAAGTAATCACCACCGCAATGCAATCCGTGTGCGCGATTTGCTAAGGGTACAGGGACTTTTAGCTTTTGCTTCATTTGATACCATTGGTGTTCAAGTATGTGCTGCTGTTAAGAATGTAATTGCAGTTGTTTATGGTAGCCTCGATGCTCTTGCGGAAAAAAGCCCGATTTTTGGGGATAATACCGAAAGTCTTCTTATGGCGGCAGGTCTAAATGATATACAGACCATAGGGGTTGCTATGGGGTCTAAGCAGCCGCAAACCTTCACTTCTATAAGCGGAGTAGGAGATTTGGATGTTACTTGTAAATCTAAGTACGGGCGCAATCGTCGCTTTGGTCAAGATATAATAAAAACAGATATGTTAAGTCGATTTAAAGACTTGGATGATTTAATTGCAAATGTCAATAAAGTAGGCTATTTGCCAGAAGGAGCCATAGCTTGTAAGTACGTGCACCAGATTGCGGAGGAAAAAAAGCTTAAGCTTCCAGTCTGCAATGCTCTTTACAAGGTTTTAAATAAAGAGATAACCCCCGAAGAGGCTTTGGTCCAATTAACTAATTTTTAAGGAAAAATAAATGTTAGAGAAGATTACAGGAACCTTCAGTTCAATTGTCCGCACATTAAGCGGAAAGTCAAAGATTACTGAAAAAAATATAGAAGAAACCGTAGAGCAGATAAAAATGGCTTTGCTTGAAGCCGATGTAAATCTGCGTGTCGTCCGCCGTTTTGTAAACTCTACTATAGAAGAAGCTAAAGGTGAAAAAGTCCTTAAAGCCGTTGATCCTGGTCAGCAGTTTGTAAAAATAATTTACGACAAGATTGTTTCCATGTTGGGAGACAAAAAGACAGACCTTGCGCTAAAGGGACCAGATACCCAGTCTGTAATCCTTTTATTAGGTTTGCAGGGTGCCGGTAAAACTACTGCAGCCCACAAACTTGCATATAGGCTTAAAAAAGATGGTCGTAATCCACTGCTTGTAGCTTGTGACCTTATCCGTCCGGCTGCTATAGAACAGTTGTCCGTTTTAGGTGAAAAAATAGACGTTCCTGTTTACAAGGAAATAGGCTCAAAAGATGCAGTAGCTGTTGCAAAAAACGGTCTTGATTTTGCAAAGAAAAATGGTCTTGATACTGTTATTTTAGATACCGCTGGTCGTCTTCAGATTGATGAAGACTTGATGGATGAACTTATTCGTATTAAAAAAGCCTTAAATCCTGTAGAGACTATTCTTGTCGCTGACTCTATGACCGGTCAGAATGCGGTAGAAATAGCAAAGTCATTTGATGACCAGTTGGGGCTTACCGGTGTAGTCCTTACTAAATTTGACTCAGATGCCCGTGGCGGTGCAGCCCTTTCCCTAAAATCTATTACAGACAAGCCCATTCTCTTTATTGGTACAGGCGAAAAAACTGAAGACTTTGAGCAGTTCCATCCAGACAGGATTGCGAGCCGCATTTTGGGCATGGGAGACGTAGTTTCCCTTGTAGAAAAGGCTCAAGAGACAGTTGATGCTGAAGAAGCCCTTAAAATGCAGCAAAAGATGATGCGCAACGAGTTTACCCTCCAGGATATGCTCGATC
>CAJOQA010000161.1 GCA_905236465.1 uncultured Treponema sp. | reverse complement strand
TCATGGTGGAACCGTAAACTCCTACGATGACCACAGGGCCGCAATGGCATTCTCCGTACTTGGCATGGGACTTCCGCAAGGGTCAGTTACTGTCACGAATGCAGAGTGCTGCAAAGTCAGCTTCCCTGACTTCTATCAGGTAATGGAAGGGCTGGGGGCGCACTTTACCCATGACTAAAGGGCTTGTCTAGCAACTAGTTTACAAAAGAATCGTACTGGATTGTATTCTCCATAGTCTTTTCATTTATATAGTCAAGGGGGAATCTTTCTAGTAGGGTCTTTTCATCAGAAAAAAGACTTGTACCAAAGCCCAGCCTGTGTCCTTCCACTTGCACGCCCATTGCTTCAAGAAGGGTCGGGAACATATCGTAAGATGAAAAGACCCTATCTTTTTCATCAGCTACCTGCAGGCTAGAGTTAACAAAAAGATTGTACCAGCGCCTTTCAGTCTTTTTAGTTTTTCTTTTCTTCACCTCCTCAACAACATGTTCAGAGGTAAAGACACCGTTTTCATCAGACTGATCAAAGAGGTTATCAGTAGGGACCTGCATAAAAAGATGGTCACCCATAACCACAATCAGGGTATCTTCATAAAAGTCCTGTTTTTTGCACCAATCAATGAATGTAGCTACCTGAAAGTCAGCGCAAGTTATCACATCCTTATAGGGATTTTCAGGATGCCTTTTCTTGCAAAGGGGGCAAACATAACCTTCAGGGTAGTGGGTGTCCACAGTCAAGAACCCTAGGAAGAAGGGAGTATCACCTTTAGACAATTTTTCAAGCTCTTCTTTTGCAAACTTATAGAGAAGAAAATCTTCAAAACCCCAAAAACCGTTGTGATAATCAGACGGAAGCCTGCCACTCTGCCTAAAAGAGTCTAAATCCATGACCTTTACGCCACCATGGCTTTCAAAAAAAAGCCCCCTACTAGCAAAAGCCTTGTCGCTACCAAAGAGGAATTCCATGTCGTACCCCTGATTACCAAGGATATCTGTTAGCGTGATAAGGTTTGGCAGAAAAGACTGTATAGCCTGAGGGTTGCCGGATGTCTTCAGGTTAAAGGGCACACCCCCAAGTTTTGATACAATGGCAGCTATGGTCCAGCCGGTTCCGTCAAGCTGACTGCCACCACCTAGTAAGTCATTTTCCCCAAAACTCACGTTTTCTTTGGCAAGTTCCGTAAGGTTTGGAATAAGGTTTTCACCCATCAGCCCTCCGTTTTCTTTGTCTGCAAAAGATGATTCCATGGATTCCAAAAGTATGAAAATAAGGTTGCGCTTCTTTTCAGGGAAAATAATCTTGTCATTCTCTGGCTTAACATATTCATTCCTGTAGAAATCACTGTCCACAGAAGGCTTAAGATACTCCTTCACCAAAGCAGGATAACGAAAGAACATAGTCCTATGAAGGAAAGTGAAAAAAGAAACAAGTAACAGAATAAGGGCCAAAAGTGTTTTTAAGCTTACACGAAATAACTTAAGGGAGTTTTCATTTTTTTTTGAAAGATATAGGGAAAACAAAGAAACAACAAGAGTAAAAGTGAGTGCAGGCAGAAAGACACTTATCATGCAATTCTTTATAATACTTACATTTACCCCCCCCCGAACGCCACCTGCAAGAACTGCCACGACAGTTGCAGGCTGGTAAAGGGGAAAGGAAGCAAGTCCCCAGTTAAGGAGGCGCAACAAAAGAAATGCAAGGGAAGCCATAACAAGAGCAGGCAGGGAAGAAACTTTTTCGCCTCTTTTCACAAGACAGATTTTCCTGTTAAGCAGCATACAAGCTACAACAATAACGAAACAGAAATAATATTGAAGGAAAAACTTTAGCGAGGGCTTTTCCGCATGAGCCCACAAAGCTGAAAAATCCCTGAATTTTATGATAAAGAAAAAGAGGAAAAATAAATATATAGAAAGAGCAGAATATATAAGGAACACTCTCAGATTTCTTTTTACCGCAACAAAAGCAAGGAAAGGCAGGACAAACAAAAAAATTCCAACTAAAAACATGCGCTCATTTTACTATGAAATACCCAGCTCTTGCAAGGTTTATATATTCATTTTAGCTGCCAAAAAAATTCTAAAAAAAAACATTTGACAGGTATAATCAACACGTGTTACAATGTAAAAAAACGTAGGGAAAAAGGATTTTTTTTCTAAAATCTAGAATTAAGCTATAAAAAGGTATATCATAAATTCTAGATATTCATAGGAGGAAATATATGAATAAAAAAATTGTTGGTGCAGCTGCGGCACTTTCCGCACTCACACTAGGTCTTTCTTTTACTGGATGCGCAAAAAAGGAAGCTCCATCATCTTCATCTGACAAGGGCAATGGAACTATCACCCTGACTGTATGGGAATCTTTAAGCGGTCCGGATGAATTTATTAAGCAGGCAGGAGAAGCTTACACAAAGACACACCCGAACGTAAAGATTGAATTCGTCAATGTTGAAGTAGGTGACGCCGCAGGACAGATTGCCCTTGATGGCCCTGCAGGAAAAGGCCCTGATTTATTTGCTGCTCCACACGACAAG
>CAJOQA010000160.1 GCA_905236465.1 uncultured Treponema sp. | reverse complement strand
TTCTGTTTTATGTGCTATTAGCTTCATATTTCACATCCTTTTTGTGTTTTGAATTACCGACCTGATCAGTATAAATGTTAAAATCAAGATTCCGCCTAGAATTGTTTTTAAGGAGGGAATTTCTCCTGCGAATATTACAACCCACAGGGGATTCAAAAGGGGTTCTAGCATTGTAATAAAAGATGCTGTTAGGGCCCTAACTTTTTTTATTCCAAGTGTGTAAAGGATTGAGGGAATCCCTATTGAGACTATTCCAACTAAAAATAGGAAAAATATGGATCTAAGACTAGGAATTCCTGCAAGAAAAACAAAGGGTAAACAAGTTACTGCGGTTATGAAATGCGAAAGTGCCATTGCCCCAGATGAATTACCCCTACAGCGTCGCATAAAAATTGTAGCAAGGCCGTATGTTATGCCGGAGATTGCTGCCAAAATATTTCCAAGCTGATTTCCGCTTTCAAGTCCATCAGCAAAAAATAGGATGATTCCTACCATAACTCCAAGAACCGTGATGTAATCGGATGGACGATTTTTTTCTCCGGTCAGAATTGGGGCCAAAAGTATTATGTAAATAGGGCAAGTATACTGCAGTAGGATTGCGTTTGCAGATGTTGTAAGTTTGTTGGCCACCACAAAAAGTATCATTGTGAGCGCATAGGAGACGGAGGCAATCCAAAAGAAAATTGTAGAGGTTTTATCGGTAAGGTTCTTGTCCCCTTTTACAGAAAAATGAAGTCCCTGCCTTGTTACTAAAAGCATAAAGCTTCCTGATATGAGGCTTCGGATTCCTGCGATTGCAAGAGCGCTCCATTCTATATTTTTTATGAAGATTCCGCCTGTACTCCAAAGAAAGGCACATATTACTAAAGCGACAGCTCCGTCTATCAGTTTAACTGATTTCATAGGAGCTAATTATACAGAAAAAGTATAAATCTTGCTAGATTTATACCGTCACTTTAATTTTTTCTATTTTACCGTTTCGCTCTAGTAAGTCTTTTGTTTCATCTTCAGATAACGAAGAATTAGGGTAATCCTTGATACTGCCATCCTTCCTAGTTACAGAAATATGTCTCTGCCCCCTTGCATACTCAACTTTTACTCCGCACCAAGTGAATGACATTTCTCTATTTCCTTCAAGAAGCCAGGGATTAAAGCAAGCCCTGCCGTCTGCAAAAGATACACCGAGTTCTCCCCAGCGGGTAAGGATTTCTTCCTTTACCTGCCCTGTCATACCTGGCTGTTTTGCCCCCCTACCAAAAGGAGTGTGACTGTAAGGGTCAAAAGGAAATGCTCCGTACAAAGAAGGCTCTTTGTTAAAGCCCAAACCACTGCGAACATCGTAATAGGCAACCTTGAGTTTTTCTGCACAAGGATCCCCTGTCTTGAATGCCTTTACTGCGTTTTCCTGCACAGCAAGCAGCAGTTTTGAAACCATATGCCAGTAGATGCTTCCTAGTCCTTCGTAGGCATAAAAAGTCCCGCTTCTTCCCGTGAAGTTTTGATGGTTAAAAGTCTTTTCGTAGAGGGCAAGTAGCTTTTCTACCTCAGAATCAGAAGGCCTTTTTTCATCTTCAAGCGAAAGCAGGTAATCTTTTAAGATCCTTGCATTACGGAAATCCGGTGCGAAATGGAAGAAGCCCCGCAAGTCCTCTTCCAAAACGGCAGTAGCAATTGCGTCTTCAGCTTTCACTATGTTCTTCTGCATAAAATGGGGTAGGTTCTTGTTTGGGTAGAGGATGTATGAGCCCTGCCTTTTTTCGTAGAGGGGACTTGCCTTTAAGGCTGCAAGAAGAGAGACAACCTCATCTGCTTTTAGCAGATCTGCGGAAAGAACTGCAACCTGCCCCTCTAACATCTGAGGCAGCCTGCATATTTTCATTTTGTCTTTAAAAGCAATCATTGTGTTGTATGTGTGATAAAGACCGTCATCCCTTTTATTTGCGGTAATTGTCCTTTCCACAATCTTACGGATTGTCTCTAGGGCTGTGGCTATTTGGTCTCCGGTAACTTTCCCTTCTTCTTTACCATACCCCTGACTGTAAAGGCTTTCGCGTTCAACTTCAAAAATATAACCTGCGGCATCGGTAAAATTCTTTCTTTCACAATCATCTTCTATGGCCTTTACCGCATCAGTTTTTTTGTAAAGGGCTACAAGTTCTTCAAAGGCTGTCTTTATGGAAAGCGGGAGGGTAAAGTTTTCGCCAGAAACACTTTTATACAAATCCTTTAGGAAAGAAAGCATCCGGTGCAAGTAGCAAAGGGTAACAACAGAAAGTCCCCAGCCTGCAAGGGCATTGTTAGCATCGTTCCATTCAGGCCGTTGGGTGTTCATCCAGATGCCACCTCCAGGAACAAGGTTTGAAGCCTTTGCAATCACAATCTGCAGAATTTTTGCAGTTAGGGAAACAAGGGCTACCTGCCCGTCTTCATCAAGCACAAGTTTTGCATCGCTTCCTTCTTCTTTGCTCTTTTCTATTAGACGGTCGCTCAACTCCTTATCAAATATTATTGAAGAATGTGGAGCCTTAAGAATCTCACTATAGCTTTTTAGTCTGTACGGGACATTTGAACTCGAATATATTTTTGTGTCTAGATTTTCTAGCAAAACTTTTTCGTCAGTCTGCTGCCACAGCTCAAGGAATTTCTGTAGGTAGATTACCTGATGATCTCCCCAATAACCGTACTGGGCCCAAGGGTTTGTGGGGTCAGGACATTCCCAATCTATACCAGCCCGTGATATGCGGTAGGGGTTAAAACCGTCAGCAGTCATGGCATTCAAAAACTTTGCCACCATGTTGGGGATATATGAAGGGTAGCTCATTGCAAGGGCCTCCCAGTTCTGGAAGATGTCACGCCAGTTTCCTTCATAGTTGAGTATGGGGTTCTGCTTTTCGTCAACAATCCTGATATTAAACTTGTTCCAGGGGCGGCTGGGATCCCCATGCCTGCGACTGAAGATAAGGGGCATGTATTCTAAGAAAAGCCTTGTCAGCTGTGGGTCGTCGCTTTTAGCTATCTCTTGCTCGAAGACCTTTCGCTCAATGCTGTTTTTGTCACGCAGGGGGGCAAGTATTTTTTCTGCCTTTTGATATTTACCTTTATTTCTTTCCTTTACAAAAGAAAGAAAATCAGGGCAGTTGATTCTTCCATTGTCAGCAAAGAAGCCACCACGCATTATATTGAACATAACGTTTGCCCTGTGATGTATACAAGATATCATGTCATCGTTTTTCTGAATTCCATCAGATTCAGAAATATAGGTAGTCATCAGCTTGTCACAATTTTCAATATCCTCAAGCAAATCCCTTCTTAAAAGATTTCTGTCCTTTAACATTTCGGCAAGGGAAAGGACTTTTGCTGGGGTAAGTGAAGTGTCAAAGACTTGCTCCCAAGACTGGCACTGCTGGCTTTGCAGCGATATTTTTTGTATGATAAAACACGAAGGGCGTTCCCCCTTTACGATGTTAGTAGCTGGTATATTTTCAGCTTTTCCTTCGTTTTCAAAAAAAGACTGGATGCAGCTTTCCGAAATGTAAAGCGGGGAATCAACAGTAAAATAGCTGACGTTTGCTGCAAGGGCCTCGCTGGGTTCAGCCTTATCGGTAACTACAGATGACAGGGCAAAAAGCGCAAGCTTTTCATCTTCCATAAGGTCTGTCTGCTTATAGGCATCGAGCAGAACTGAATTCGCATTTTGGAAATCACTTGTAATGCAGGCTGGAAGAATGTTCCGGCAACCATCAAGTATAAAAAGTTCCCTCTTCTGGTCAGAAAGATTTTCTATTCTTGCAAGCCTGACCAAACCGAATTTTGAAGAAGATGTCCAGCCGTAGCGAAACGAAAGGGACAAGCGTTCGTTGACCTCTTCAAACCAAACTTTTGTTCCGTTCAAGTTTTTGTATATGTTTCTTGTAATACCTTCTTCTTTTATAAAGCGGGAGCCGGTTCTAGCAAGAAGGGGGGCAAAGGGTTCCCAAAATATTGTCTTTACGCCTTCTTGTAGGGCAATAGACGCATAGTGGCCTGTAACGGATTTCATATCGCTAACCTTGTCAGCTGTATAGTAAGGAAAAAGTGCATGGTTGCTGTCTGTCCTTCCAGCTGTAATTCCTCCCTGCGACCACAAAAAATTCCATACATCGCAGGAACTGGTTATAGTAATGAAAAAATCTTCCATGTAATCATAGTTTTCTATTTTATAGAAGCTTTCCCCGTCAAGTTCAGTAAAAATTCCTTTCACTTTTTTTTCCATTATGGTCTCCTCTTTTAAACTTCCGTTATCTACAACTATAAGTTAAGAATGTATATCTGTCAATTTTGAATTCGGTTTATACCGAAAAATATACACCTTTTAGAAAATCCTCTTCCTACCATTTACACTCTTCATGCCTTATACTTTTTATCAAGGTAAGAGATTTGATTTGAAAGGAAGGGTTCTATGGAAATAAGAAAGGGCAATATGTTAATCAGCCGCCGGTTCAGGTACGAAAAATGGCTACAACTGATGGCTTGGCTGGGGATAATCTGGATTCTAGTATTCAACTACGCCCCAATGTACGGGTTGATAATAGCTTTTAAGAAAAATTACAAAATCACCACGCCACTTTTCAGCATGGAATTTCTTAAGTCCGCATGGGCTACATCAGGAGGTTTACAGCACTTCATTAACTTCTTCAAGGACGAGGAATTCTTAAACATCATGACAAACACGCTGGGGATAAGCATACTCAAACTTTGTATCTGCTTTCCCCTGCCTATAATTTTTGCGCTTCTTTTAAATGAAGTTAGGAATGCAAGATTTAAAAGAACAATTCAAACTATTTCATACCTACCCCACTTTTTGTCCTGGGTAGTGTTGGGAGGAATACTTACCACTTGGCTTGACGAATCGGGGCTTATAAACCAGATTCTCGTTACCTGCGGCCTACTAAAAAAGCCGGTAGCCTTTCTTGCAAATCCAAATGCCTTTTGGCCCATAGTCGTTCTTTCTGATTTATGGAAGGAGATGGGCTGGTCCGCAATTATATACCTTGCGGCAATTTCTGGAATAGACCAGGAGATGTATGAAGCAGCTGAACTTGACGGAGCTTCCAGGCTTAGGCAGATATTTTCAATAACACTTCCTTCAATAAAAGGAACTGTCATAATCATGTTCATCCTTGCTGTGGGCGGACTTCTTAATTCAAACTTCGATCAGATTTTCGTACTCTGGAATCCACTGAATTCGCAAAGGTCAAATGTCATTGACATATACACTTACACGACAGCCATGAGAAGCATGAGGTATTCCTATGCAGCGGCAATCGGTTTGTTCAAGTCGGTAATTGCATTCATTTTGCTTTTCATGGCCAACAAGATTACAAAAAGGGTGAACAACGTTTCACTTTTCTAGGGAGGAATCATTATGAGAAGAAAAACAAGGGGAAATACTTTCGCGAGGTTCGCGCTCATCTTCTTTATGCTGACGGTCTGCTTTCTTGCCCTCTACCCTGTATGGTACACGTTGGTAGTATCATTCAACAATTCAAGCGACACGCTGAGGGGAGGAATTTATTTTTTCCCCCGTATATTCACAACAGAAAGCTACAAGACAGTTTTTCAGGACCATTCGATAATAAAGGCATTTGGAATAACCATAGCAAGAACCCTTATAGGGACGGTCACAAGCGTAATCTTTACATCAATGGTCGCCTACGCAATGTCAAAGAGCTACATCATGGGGCACCGCATCTACATGCTCATAGGAACCATAACGATGTTCTTTGGCGGTGGTCTTATACCAACATTCATCCTCTACAAGAACATAGGCCTATATGACAACTTTTTGGTTTACATAATTCCCTCGCTTTTTAACTTTTACAACATGATAATCTTTATGGCCTTCTTTAAAGAGATGCCCGTAGCGTTGGAAGAAAGTGCCAGGTTGGACGGGGCTAATGACCTTTTAATTTTCTTTAGGATTATACTGCCGCTTTCTATGCCGGTTGTTGCAACCATAGCCCTCTTTAACGGAGTTTGGCATTGGAACGATTACTTTACAGGGGTCATGTACATAAACAAGGCTGACTTGCAACCCATACAAACATTTCTTTACAGAATTGTAGCAAGCGCAAGTGCCTCAAAGGCAGTGGTCAGTTTGCCCGCTGGAATTTCAGCCCAGCAGGTAAGCTCTCAAAGCGTACGGCTTGCAACCATGGTCGTCACAACCTTGCCTATTGTTTGTGTATACCCGTTCTTGCAAAAGTACTTTGTAAAGGGTATGCTGATAGGGTCGGTAAAGGGCTGATGGAAATAAGTGCTATCGATGCTTTGCTTGTTTCGACTACGCTTGTTTCGGCTACGCTCAACAACCGATGCAGAGGTGGCAGGCATTAATATAATATAGATGATAAGTAAGGAGATTACTATGAAAAAGACAAAAGTTCTAAAAATCTTTGGGCTTGCATCCATTGCAGCCCTTGCAATGACATTTCATTCTTGTAGTAAAAAAACAAGTAGTGAAACACTAATTGGAACTGCGGAGGAACCAGGTTGGAAAAAGAATGCAGACACACCCATTACATTTGACTGGTACATAAACTTTTCCTGGTTCGCACGGCACTGGGGAGAATCAAAGGTCAGTAAGTACGTTACTGAAAAAACAGGCGTGAATATAAACTTTATTGTCCCAGCTGGCAATGAAGCGGAAAAACTAAACACCATGATAGCAGGAGACGCCCTGCCTGACCTCATCACTATAGGTTGGTACGAGGGGCAGGTTCCCATGATGATTGATTCAGGTTTAGTTGAATCGCTGGATGAACTTGCAATAAAATATGACCCTTACTTCTTAAAGGTAGCAAGTCCTGAAAAGCTTGGCTGGTACGAGCAGGATGACAATCATGTCTATGGCTACCCAAACGCAAGTTACACCCCTGCCGACTATGAAAAGTACAAGGGCAAACTTACTTCTAACGAGACCTTTCTTGTAAGAAAAGACTTATACGAAGCCCTTGGCAAACCTGACATGACTAGGCCAGAAGGATTCTTGCAGGCCCTGCGAAAAGCAAAGGAGAAATTCCCTACGGTAAACGGGCTGCCCCTAATTCCCTTTGGCACTACTGAATTCTCTGATGTCGGGAATTCCCAGTTACAGTCAGTTCTTTCTCATTTCCTTGCAATCTCACCGGAAAGAAATGGACTGGTAGAAGATGCAAACCTTGGTCTTACTGAGAATCCTGAATACGTCCGCTGGCTTAGGATGCTGCGTCAGGCACACGAAGAGGGCTTGATTGCAACAGATCTTTTTGTAGACAAGAGGAGCCAAATAGAAGAAAAGGCTGCACAGGGAAGATACTTCTGTATGCTCTACCAGAACTGGGACATGCAGGCATCCCAACACGCCCTGTACGCAAAAGATGAAAACTCAATTTACATAGCGGTTGACGGTCCAAAGAACAGCAGGGGAGATGACCCTAAGCTTGCAGGTGGTAGTATTGCAGGCTGGACAGTCACACTCATCAGTAAAAACTGCAAAGACAAGGCCCGCGCCATCCAATTCCTCACCTACCTGATAAGCGAGGAAGGTCAGATGGACATGAACTTTGGTATTCCAGAGGAAACCTACACAATGGAAAACGGCAAGCCTGTACTTCTTCCAAGAATAAAAGAAATAGATTCTAAAGACAAGAACAAGCAGGAAACGGAAATAGGAGTGCAGTTCACCTACTGGATGCTCATGGACACAGCTTGGCAAACCCAGTGGGGAATTGAATACTCACCATCCCTTGCGCAACCACAGCTTTGGACTTCTCCTTACGTAACAAGCTATGCAGTCTACGATGGGCTAAACCTTCCTGCTGGCTCTGATGAATACATCATGTATCAAGACATACAAAGAAGGTGGGGAAAAACACTTTCCAAACTCATCCGTGCAAAGTCAGACAAAGAATTCGATGACATGATTGCTGAATTCAACGAATACAAGAATAGCAGGGGCTACAAGAAAATACAGGAGCTTCAGACCAACATGATGAAAAAGAACAAGGAGAAACTTGAAAAAAAGTTTGACCGATAAAATCACACCTTAGAGAAAATTGTCATACTTTCCTTTTTGCAGATTTGGGGTGAGAATAAAAAAAAACGGAGGAAAGCTATGAAAAGAAAACTGATTGCGCTGATTGCTTTTGTAGCAGTCAGCATATCATCCCTTTCTGCAAAAGTTGAAGTAAAGAAAGATGAAGGTGGCTGGAGACTTTTTGACAACGGGAAAGAAGTAGAAGTAAAGGGTATAACCTGGAGCAATACTCCTATTGGCATGGACTACAGCTACAGCCTTTGGAAGATGGACGATGACTTCATCTACGCAACACTTGAAACAGATATGCCCATGCTCAAAGCCATGGGTGTAAATGTCATCAGAAGTTTTGACGACATTCCGCCTAAGTGGGTTGAATACATCTACGACAAATACGGAATCTACACACTAATCAACAACCTGATGGGCCGCTACGGAGTCACAGTAAAGGGCAAGTGGGTTTTCCCCACTGACTATCAGGATCCTGACACCCGCACTGTTCTTGTTGAAATGGCAAGGTCCACTGCAAAAAAATACAAGAACGTCCGCGGTCTCCTTTTCTACATGCTTGGAAACGAATCCAACTATGGGCTTGAATGGTCTAGCACAGAAATTGAAGACCTGCCTGTAGGAGAGCAGCACAGGGCAAAGGCTGTCTACCTCTACAGTATGTTTGAGGAAGCGATTAAGGCCATGCACGAAAGCGATCCTAACCATCCTGTAGGAATCGTAAACGGAGACACCCAGTACATAGACCTGATTGCAGAACTCTGCCCCAGCCTTGACATCTTTGGTTCAAACGTCTACCGTGGATGGAAATTCTACGATGCCTTCTACGATGATGTGCTTACAAAACTGGACAAGCCGGCAGTCTTTACAGAATGTGGCTCTGATGCCTACAATGCCCTCACGCAAAAAGAAGACCAGTGGGGTCAGCTACAGTACTTAAAAAGCCAGTGGCAGGAAGTCTACCAACACGCTTACGGTAAGGGAAGGCAGCAGAACATACTGGGGGCCTTTCTTTTTGAGTGGATTGACGAATGGTGGAAAGTTTACCAGTGG
The DNA here is from genome assembly GCA_905236465.1 of uncultured Treponema sp. Classification (GTDB taxonomy): domain Bacteria; phylum Spirochaetota; class Spirochaetia; order Treponematales; family Treponemataceae; genus Treponema_D. Next base: position 3,276 of record CAJOQA010000160.1, on the reverse strand, counting down.
AAGGATTTAAAGCTACACAATACCGATGCAGGCTGGGCAAATGCAGGCTATTCCCTGGACTACAAGGAAGGGGAGAACAACATGAACGAGGAATGGTTCGGCTTGTGCGCAGTCAGCACACAGACAATAAGGGGTGTCAACAAAAGAGTTCCCAGGGCAGCCTACTATTTTTTCTGTGACCTCTGGCAACATTCGCTTTATCAGTCAACAAAAGAAGAGATAGACGATTTCTTTGCAGACTTGCCAGAAACACTCTACCTTGCAAAAGGAAATGCTCAGGGAATCCGCGAAGATATCATTCAGTCGAATGCTGTAAAAATCAGCTCGCTAGACCTTATATCGGAATTCACAAGCCCAGTCTTTTTAAACTACCTCATTGACGATATAAGTGACGGCAAAAACTTTCGTAACGCATTCCGCTATGCAAACGGAAATTACAAAGACAAGTACACGGACAAAGAAGAGGCTGCAATAGAAAACAAGCCTACTTTCCAAACAGAAGCTGCTATGAAAGTTCAGCTTGCTCCGCTAGAAAATCTTGCAGGGTCCGTAACCTTTAAGGCTTTTTCATCAGAGCCATTCAGCAGGCTTAGAGACCACAACCTAAGCTACTATGACACAGTGCCCTATAAAGAAAGCGTCTACGACTACAAGAAACACTTTGATTTGTATGCAGCAGACCTTTCCTATTCAGACAAAAACTTTGACCTAAAAGGCTACTACCACACAGGGCACTCAGGCTATGCAGAAAGCGGAGACATCTTTAACATTACACAGGATGCCTTTGATCTTGCAGGCTACGACACAAACGGAGACAAGGCTCCCATAGCAGCAGAGCTCATAGGTAAGGGCAGGCTTTCTGGTCTTAGCATAATAGGCGGGCCTGAAATCTACGGCTATGCAGCCCCACAGATTGCAGCAAACTACAGCAAGGGTTTTGCACCAGGACTCAGCTTTCTCTCTTGGGTAAATGTGGCGGCAGTCTTTGCCGAAGAATTAGGTCAGAGTGAACATGCAGAAATTGAGCCAGCTAAGGCTTACGGTTACGGCAGAAAGGCATCCCTTTATGGGGACCTTTTCTTTAACAAGTACGCAGAGGTAAAACTTGCCTTCCTTCACGCAGGCAACGAAAAGCTTGGGGCACAATACATAAGCTATAATGGCCGCAAAAAAGAGATTACCTATGCAGACACATTAGCCGGTATGGTATCTGCTTCAACAGCGCTTATACCCTATACTAATGTATATGTCAACGGAATATACAGGGGACTAGTGGCAGACACAAATGCAGGCCCCGTAACAGGAGGCCTCTTCACCGGAGATTCAGGCAGCGGTAACAGGATAGAGTTACAGGCAGGGGCAGATTTTGCCTATGGAGTCTTTTCAGTAAAACCTGTATTCCGCATGAGGGCACCTATTGAAGATGCTACAGGAAGCAGGTCAATACTATCAGGCTCACCCTTTTACGTGGGGCAGGGAAACCGTAGAGCTATGGAAGCAGAAGCTGTCTTTACCTATGACCCCGAAGGAGCAACATACTTTTTTGACTGGGACAATAGCGACAAGGAAGGCTCTAAGATTGCATTTTCACTTTCTGTCTTATACACGTTCTTTGCAGATAAGACGGACTTGCTCCCCTACAAGACATCCGACGGTGAGCAGATACAGCGCAACGATGGAACATGGGCTACAGGAGACAGATGGGCAGCCTATAATTCCATGCCGTTACAAAATAACCTATGGCAGGTAGGCGCAAGACTTGTCGGAAACCCTACAAACAATATAAGGCTTATAGCTTCTGTTAATGCAGGTCACTTAGCTCCATCAGTTGCCTACTACGGAGATCCTAATGACATAACATTTGTTGGAACAAACCTTGCAATCCGCTACAAGAAGTTCATAGCTTCTGGTAGCCTGCTGGTCAACGGTTGGGGTAGCGAAGGCTGGATGCGGGATCAAAACTGGACATACCCTCTGCAATATGCACTTGACTTTGCATACGGTTTCAAAAAGCCTTCATTCCTTGACAGCAAGAACCGCATAGGGCTACGCATGGTAGGAAGGACATACAACAACTACAGTCAGGATGCATACGGAGCGCTTCCCTATGCCTACCACAAACCAAACGCCTCTCTTGAAGGTGCAAAATATATGGAAGTAACAGCATACCTTAACATAGGTCTGTAAACAACAGGAGGAAGAATATGAAAAAGTACACTTTTTATTCTGTGGCAATGTTTTCAGCAAGAATGATATCAGCAGTCCTAATACTTTTGGCGCTGACTTTTTTTATGACATCCTGCTCAAGCGAAGCCATTTACGATGATGGAAGCGGAGCAGCTGAAAGGCTTGGTCAGGGTTACACGCAGATGGAAATAGAAACTTCAGACAAACTCTGGAAGAACTATGCCCCCTACTGCGGAGTACAGGTGTGGGGTGCTTCTGAAGGTTGGGGACAAGCTCCTGACATAGACTTAAAGGAAGGAACCATAAGTGCTGTTATGGCTGACAAAGCAATGTTTGTTGTCTTAGGAGCCTTTGACGAAACAGGAGCTACCCTCATAGGAAGCTACGACTGCTCTGCTATAAGAAAAATTGAGTTTGACATAAAAGCGAGCAAATCTGGCTCAAACATGACCTTTGCATCCTATGTTTCTGGAGCTGAGATTAAACATGAAGAGAATGTGAGCCTTTCAGATACATTTGAAAATAAATCCTTTTCTATTCCACAGGGAGGCAGGAACGTTGACTATCTCTTCTACTTCAACTTAGCGGCTCCTGAAGCTGGCTACACAGTAACAATAAACAACATAGCCTTCTACGATGCAGCAGGCAATCAGCTTAAGACAATTCCTTTAGAAGAATAGGATGCAAATATGAAACTGACAAAAACGATACTGAACTTGAATATGCTCGCAGTACTACTTACACTTTTTTCTTGCACTTCATTTCTGCCGAGCGACAAGCCCCTAGAGGGCGGGAATAAAGAAAATGCAAAGGCAGGCGGAAACAAGATAGAGGTCATTGACTTTGGGGAAAATCCTATAGGAAAAAAAGGCCTCTGCTACAATCACTTGACAGCAGCAGAAGTGCAAGCCCTTGGCTCTGACCCCGCAGGGGTAAAGTGGGTGTACAACTGGGCACCCGCCCCCACAGCTGCAGAAGATACCTTATTTACCCAATACAACATCCTCTTTGTCCCCATGCAGTGGGGGCTTAGCACAGAGCAAAGTAGGCAAGCACTAAAAGACTACTACACAAGCCACCCAAACTGCC
>CAJOQA010000159.1 GCA_905236465.1 uncultured Treponema sp. | reverse complement strand
TTAAATCAGCAGCTCCAGGCCCAGCTCCTACAAAGTATACCATAAGTAAAATCAGCCTACATGACGCTCAAACCGAACAAAGCCCAAAATTGCATCTACTTGTTTCATAACATCTTCTGTTAAAGAAACGTCAATAGCCTTTATATTATCTTTTAGCTGACTAGTCTTTGAAGCGCCTACTATTACACAAGAAATTTCTTTGTGATGCAAAATCCAAGCAAGAGCAAGATTTGCCATTGTAGTTCCAAGCTCTTGAGCAATCAAGCTAAGCTTTTCAACTTTATCAAGATTTTCATCAGTAAGCATTTTATTTATTTGCTTATCTGCCTGATGGGTTGCCCTTGAACCTTCTGGTAGCGGAGCATTTTTCTTGTATTTTCCCGTAAGCAAGCCCTGAGCAAGGGGAGAAAAAGAAGTAATACCTATTCCATTTTCCCTACAAACATCCATAATTTCATGTTCTATATAGCGATCCATCATGTTGTACTGGGGCTGAATTACTGTCATAGGGTAAAGATTATATTTTTCTATAATCGCTTGTGCTTTTTGTAAACGACTAGCACCCCACTCTTCGCTTACTCCGTAGTAAAGAATTTTTCCCTGACGGACTAAATCGCTTAAAGCGCAAAGGGTTTCTTCCATTGGGGTACTTGGGTCAAACCGGTGGCAGTAGTAAAGGTCAAGATAATCAAGCTGCATATTCTTCAGGCTTGTCTCTATGCTTTCCATTATATGCTTGCGAGAAAGCCCCCAGTCGTTTGGGCCTGGACCTGTAGGAAAAAAGACCTTGCTTGACAAAACAAGCTCCCGCCTTGGCAGATCCTTTAAAAGAGACCCTAAAAAGCGTTCAGCTTCTCCACCGCTATAGGCATCAGCGCAGTCAAAAAAATTTACCCCCTGGCTAAAAGCTTCAAATACAATTTCTTTCGCCAAATCTTTTTTAGATGAATCTTTAAGATCCGTCATCCAACTGCCTAGGGCAATCTCACTGACTTTTAAACCGGATTTTCCTACATTACGATATTTCACTTGAATTCTCCTCTGCAAAAGTTGCCTCAAAAAACTAAAGTTTTTCAAGGCAACATGACGTCAAATCAATCAAAAACTAGGGATTTACAGTTGCTTCATAAGCTGTAGAAAGAGCATCACCGTCTTTTACAAGCTTAATCATAACAGCAGGTTTAATGGGGTTGTGGTCCTCATCAAATGACAAGTGACCGGTAACATAGTCACCATTTGTCTTTTCAAGGGCATCGCGAACCTTTGCTGTATTCTCGTCACCGCCAGCTGCAATAATTGCATCCTTTAAGATATAAACGCTGTCGTAACCTAAGGCAGCAAAAGAGTTTGGAGCTTCGTTATACTTAGCCTTAAAAGACTGAACAAACTTTTGTACAGCAGGACTTTCGCTGTCTGATGAATAGTGGTTAGAATAGTAGCCGTTAAGAACCTCATCCCCCGCATTGCTTGTAAGGCCATCCCAACCGTCAGCACCAACAATAGGGGTATCAATGCCCTGAGCGCGAAGCTGCTTTGCAATAAGAGAAACAGTTCCATAATAATCAGGAAGGAATACGACCTGAGGGTTTGCCTCCTTAATCTTTGTAAGCTGAGCGTTAAAGTCCTTGTCGTTTGTTGCGTAAGATTCCTGAGCAACAATTTTTCCGCCTAAAGACACAAACCTATTTACAAAGTTTTCTGTAAGACCCACAGAATAATCGTTCTGGGCATCATACAAAACAGCGGCGTTTTCAAGGCCCAAATAATCCTTTACAAAGCGGCCACAAACCTGGCCCTGGAAGGGGTCTGTATAGCAGGCACGGAAAATATAGTTGCCAGCCTTTGTAATATCAACTGCGGTTGCGGCAGGGGCAATCTGAATTACACCATTTGCCTGAGCAAGGTTTGTAATTGAAAGTGAGCAGCCAGATGTAAGTGAGCCGATAACCATGTGGACACCATCTTGTGTGGTCAGCTTCTTGTAAGCGCTTACAGACTTAGCTGAATCGCCTTCATCATCTTCACAAATAAACTTAATGGTCTTGCCGTTAACGCCACCTTCGGCATTGATTTCTTCTACAGCAAGGTCAATTCCTTTCTTACATTCTGCCCCGTATACAGCGACAGGACCAGAAAGGGGAGCAATTCCACCGATTTTTATTGTGTTGTCATCACCCTTTGAACAGGCTGAAAAAACAGCGGCAAAAGCTGCAGTAGCAAGAACAGCATTTAAGATTTTCTTCATATAAAGCCTCCATGACTTTTGAAACTTCCCACATAATACAAAATTTTTATAATTTGGTAAACAGTTAAAGCCGTCCTTGTTTTATGCAAAAAAGGTGTTATAATAGAAAATAACAATGAAGCAAGTGAATTTCACGATAAATTCCGCCCAGGAATTCAACAGTGCCCTAGACTCTATAATTTCTCTCCCTGAATACAAGGTAGCAACTGACCTTGTGGCCCTTGTCTCTTTGGGGCATGAAAATTCAGCCTTTGCAGAAGAAATTTCAAGGATTTATAAAGAAAGGGGTATCAAGGGCAGCATCTGTGGCTTTACGGCTTACGGGAATGTTTGCAACGGTCAGTATTTGGACGAGCAGACTATCGTAACATTTTTTATTTTTTCAGCTTGCTCTGTCTCCATAACCCTTTACGACATTGATAAAATTAGCTTAAAAGAAGCGGCCCTAGACTATTCCCAAAAACTAGATTCCGATCCGGATGTAAAATGCGTTCAGG
>CAJOQA010000158.1 GCA_905236465.1 uncultured Treponema sp. | reverse complement strand
GATACCCCCTATGCGTGTGTTTGCTGGACCTAGATGTATAATAGAAAAAAAGTTCTGTTTGTGGGACAAAACAACAGCCTTTTGTCTTTGATTTCAATGAATAATGACACAGAGGTTATCTCTTCAATAAAGTTTCTTGATTCAGTACTTTTTAGTTTTATCCCCAACCTCATAGTCTTTAACACTCTAGATGATGCTGACATTATGACAGTCCGTAAAAATGAAAGGCTTTCTTTTGTGCCCCTTCTTATTGTATTAGAAAACTTTGATGGATTTTCAGCTATTTCATCAGTTTCGTCTTTTCCAAAAGTCCTATTGTGCAATACTGCTGTTGCTCAGAAAAAGGATTTTTTGTTAAGGCTTCAAAACATAATGGAAAAAAAAGGGGGTATTCTTCCTGCAAAAAGCGGGGCTATTGTAAAAAACGCCATCTTTTTTATGAACAAGCACTATGGCTCTGCAATCAATAGAAAAGACATAGCCGAAAATTGCAACGTGGCCTCAGATTACCTTTCACGCACTTTTCACAAGGAAATGGGAGTGGGGCTGACTGCCTACCTTACCTGCTTTAGGCTGAACATGGCCCGCCTCATGCTGATTGAAACAGCTCTTTCCGTAAAAGAAATAGCTGAAAAGTGCGGTTTTGCAAGCCCCGCATATTTTACTAATCTTTTTAGAAGTGAATTTGGGGTATCCCCAAGACTAATTAGAAACAAATAGAGTGCCCCTCGAAGAACTTAGTGAATAATAACATTAAAGATTCTGTCTAAATCTGCCTTATTGAAGTATTCTATTGTTATGCTACCCTTTTCAAAATCTCCCTTCATAGAAACTTTTGTTCCAAATGCATCCCTAAACTGATTTTCTATTGCAATATAATTAGGGTCACGGGTGTCAATGCCATTATCTTTTTTAGTATTAGGCGTGACTTTGCTACCCCCGTTTAGCTCAACTGCCTGCCTTTCACATTCGCGGACACTTAAGCCTTGACCCATTATACGACCAAAAAGAACCCTCTGATCTGAAGGATTTACAACGCTAAGAAGGGTACGAGCATGACCAGCTGTAAGATTTCCTGCTGCAAGGGCCTGCTGCATATCCTCCGGTAATTTCAAAAGCCGCAAACTGTTCGCAACAGCAGACCTGCTTTTTGTTACCTTCTTAGCAACATCTTCTTGGGTAAGCCCCTTCTTTATCAGTCCCTCGTAAGCCTTAGCTTCTTCCACGGGGTTTAGGTCAGCTCTATGGATGTTTTCTACAATGGCCAAAATCAGCTTATCGATGTCCGAATACTTCCTTAGTATAACAGGCATCTTTTTTAAGCCGGCAGCCTTGGCAGCCCTTGTACGCCGCTCACCCATTATTATATAGAAGGAACCATCTCCTGCATCTTCAATTATTGGCGGAGACAAGACACCCACTTCTTTTATTGATGCAGTCAACTCCTCTAGCTTTTCCTGATCAAAATATTCACGTGGCTGGTAGGGGTTAGGCTTTAACAGTGCGGGGTCAACCCACAAGGTGCCACTTTCATCAACAGAAATACCCTTAGGCAGTTTGCTTTTTTTGCTTTCAACCCTTACAGGCTCTGCTTTTTTCTCTTCTGCATTTTCAGCGGAGGCTACTTCCTTTGACTGGCCATCTTCTTCTTTTTGTGTATGATAAAATAGTTCTTCGTCTGTGGGTTCTGGCAAAAGTGCATCCAAGCCCCTGCCCAATGCTTCTCTTTTAGCCACGGCTTATTACCTCTTGAGCAAGTTTTTGGTAGCTTTTTGCGCCTACGCAAGCCGGGTCGTAAAGGCAAATGGGTTTACCGTGGGAAGGAGCCTCTGAAAGCCTGATATTGCGGGGGATTATTGTATTAAATACCTTATCTTTAAAATAGCTTTTTACCTGCATAACGACATCATTGGCAAGTCTTGTACGGCTGTCGTACATTGTAAAGAAGATGCCGCAGATTGCTAAGTTGGGGTTTGTTGTCTTTTGTACCCTTTTTACAGCCTGTAGAAGCTGCGCAATACCCTCAAGGGCAAAGTATTCGCACTGCATGGGAACTAAAACTCCATCCGCTGCAACTAATCCGTTGAGGGTTAATATGCCAAGGGAAGGCGGGCAGTCAATAAGGATAAAGTCGTACTTGTCTTTTATCGTATCGATTGCTTTCTTTAAGAAAAAGTCCCTGCTGTCCTTGTATTTTTCATCGGCAAGTTCTATTGTCGTACCGGCTAGGTCAATGGAGGCGCTTATTATGTCAAGCCCTTCTACACTTGTCTTTTTTATTGAGTCTTGGGCAGAGGCATTGCCATACATAAATTCGTAGACAGTAGGCTTCTTTTTGTTTACGCCCACGCCACTAGACATATTACCCTGACTGTCAAAGTCAACAAGCAGCACTTTTTTGCCTGCTTGGGCAATGTAGGCCCCTATATTTATGCAAGAAGTCGTCTTACCGACCCCACCTTTCTGATTTGCAAAGACAAATACCTTTCCCATAATAGGCTAGTATAGCACTTCTATAGAAAAAATTCAATTAGGGGACCTGTAAAAACATTGCAAAAGCCACATTAATTTGTTATACTTTTCAAAATAAGTAGAAAATGACACTTTACCATTATACGGACTTTAATGCCATGCGCGGAATTATCAGCAACGGGGAAATATGGTTGTGGAACCTAAGGCGCATGAATGACAGTCAGGAGATGCAGTATTTTATAAAAGAGCTCAAGGCAGAAGTCGTTCGTCTTCTTTCTGAAAAAAAAGCGGAGGATGTTTCTTTAAAAGTCCAAGGTTATTTTGATGAGAATCTACGGGACTTTGCAAAGATTTCAAGTTACGCTGCCTGTTTTAGCGAATACTCTGACGATGCAGCCCAATGGGCCCGCTATGCAAAAAATGGGATGGGAGTCTGCATAGCCTTTGATGCTTCCCTTCTTTCTAAAATAGGGGATGCCGGACATGCCCCCTTATGCAAGGTGAATTATTCTTGTGCAAGCGGTGACATGGAAATAGCAAAAGAGCTTTCCGATTTGATTTTTCAGGGATGCGACAAGACTTCTGATGAAGTCAGGGAACTGTTCAGCCGCTTGATTTCAAGTTCTCCCTTGTTTAAGCACCCTTCATTTATAAGCGAGAAGGAATATAGGCTTGTCTCTATGCCTTGTAGCACAGGCTCTTGTTTAGGACAGCCTCGTTTTTTTGTAGAAGAAAATAACATAAAGAAATACTATGCCCTAAACTTAAAGAAAGTCTGCGAAAACTTACAGATTGACTATCAGGAACTTTTTGTGCAGGTTTGCATAGGTCCGCAAGCTAGGGTAACAGGAGATGTCCTTGCTGACTATTTTGAATCAACCGGAATGGCAGCCCTGTGCAAAAAGATAAAAGTCTCTGAATGTCCCCTCCGCCGCTTTTAATGCAAACTTAGAACTAGGTTCAGCTTGACGCTACTTTTAGACCTGTCCACATATTGAAGGAAAATGTGTTTTCGTATATTCTTTAACAACTGAATTATCAGAATTTTAGTATACTAGGAGCATTATAAGATGAAAAAACTTGTCGTTATCCGCCATGGAGAAAGTGAGTTCAACAAAGTAAATCAGTTTTGTGGCTGGCAGGATCCAGATTTGAGTGAAAAGGGTCACAGCGAAGCAAAGGAAGCCGGAAAGCTTTTAAAAGATGAAGGCTATGATTTTGATATTGCCTATACTTCATACCTTAAGCGTGCTATTCATACCTTGCAGCACGTTCTTGATGAAATGGACCGTGTATGGCTTCCAACAATCAAAACATGGAAACTTAATGAACGCCATTACGGTGGTCTTGAATGTCTGAACAAGGCAGAGACAGCTGAAAAGTATGGTGAAGATCAGGTAAAGATTTGGCGCCGTTCATTTGATATAAAGCCTCCAGTTCTTGAAGACAGCGATCCTCGCTCAGCAAAGTCAAAGGCTATGTTCCGCGATGTAGATCCAGCTTTGATTCCTCAGCATGAATCGCTTGAGACAACAATTGCTCGTGCAGTTCCATATTGGGAAAGCGAAATTAAGCCACAGGTTGCAGCTGGTAAGCGCGTAATTATTGCCGCTCACGGAAACAGCTTGCGTGCTTTGTACAAGTACTTCCTTAACCTTTCAAACGAAGAAATCCTTGGAATAAACATTCCAACTGGTGTTCCCCTTGTATTTGAATTCAGCGATGACTTGTCAAAGGTAGAAAAGTACTACTACCTTGGCGACCAGGAAGCCCTCAAAGCCAAGATGGAAGCTGTCGCAAACCAGGGAAAAAAGAAGTAATTAAGATAACCTTAACAAGGGGCTTTAGCCCCTTGTCAAAAATAGTATATTTTTGTACAATACGCTTGCTCAGAGTTGACAAGATGCGGTCAATTCGCTATTATTATAGAACTCATTTCAGTTTGAATAGGTAGGTAATGTTATGTCAAGAACATGTGACGTTTGCGGAAAACACCCAATGCATGGTAATAAGGTTAGCAATTCATACAACCACACAAGACGTATTTGGAGACCCAATCTCTTAAAGATTAAGACTGAAGTTTGCGGAACAACAAGAACAATCCGCATTTGCACACAGTGCTTGCGCAGTGGCTTTGTTACAAAAAAGATTAATGTAGTTCCTGCAAATGCTGGTGCTAAAAAAGGGGAAACAAAATAAATATTGATTTTCTTTAAGGAAATCCCGCTTAAGACAGGTTGTCAGGCGGGATTTTTTTGTTTTTACACAAATTAGGAGAAAAAATGAAAAAACGCTTATCACTAGCAATCCCCTTGCTTATAATTATGGCAGTAACCCTTTTTGCAAAGGGCAGAAATCCGGTAACGATTTTGTACACAAATGATGTACATACATATATTGTAAACACTGTAAAAGATAAAGATGGAAACAAAGTTCCAGGTCTTTCCTATGGCTCTGTTGTTGCCCTCCGCGATGACCTGAAGGCACAGGGACAGGCTGTCGCCTTGGTTGACGCAGGGGATCACATTCAGGGAACTGCTTACGGGGCAATGGATGAAGGGCTAAGCATCATAAAGTTTATGAATGCGGCAAAATACGATGTTGCCACTTTAGGCAACCATGAATTTGATTATGGAACAGACCGGCTTCTTTCTCTTATAAAGGTTGCAAAATATCCCTATGTTGCCTGCAACTTTGTAAAGGCCTCAAACAATAAAAGTGTTACCCCAGCTTTTAAGGTTGTAAAGGTTGGGAAAACAAAGGTTGCCTTTGTTGGTATTATGACACCGGAAACCTATACAAAGTCAACACCTGCTTATTTTATGGACAAAGAAAGGACTAAATTCATCTACAAAATTGCTGCAGGAGAAGACGGTAGGGATTTGTACGATTGCGTGCAGAAGGCTATAGATCAAGCTTCTAAAAAGGCTGATTATGTAGTAGCCCTAGGCCACTTGGGAGACGATCCTGCATCTGCCCCCTGGACAAGCTTGGATGTCATAGCCAACACACATGGCTTAGATGCTTTTATAGACGGCCATTCCCATTCCACAGTAGAAATGAAGTTTGTAAAGGATTCTACCGGTAAGGATGTGCTTTTGTCCCAAACAGGCTGCTACTTTGCGGCGATTGGGTGTATGACCTTAGACGATACAAAGGCATCCTCTAAGCTGCTTACAAGCTACAGCAGGTCAGATGAAAAAATTGATGCCCTGGTAAAAGAGTGGGCAAATCAGGTTGACCAAAGACTCAACGAAGAGATCGCTATCGCAGACCTGGCATTTTATGTAAATGACCCTGAAAGTAAAAACCGCCTTGTCCGTAGCCAGGAAACAAATACAGGGGACTTTGTGGCTGACGCTGCCTACTACTATTTTAATGAAGTCGAGCAACTTACGTGTGACCTTGCAATAGCAAATGGGGGCGGACTTAGGTCAGATTTGCCTACAGGCTCATATTCCTATAGCTCTGCAAAAAAGGTACAGCCCTTTGGTAATGTCATGTGCCTAGTAGAAGTTACGGGGCAGGAATTGCTTGATGCACTGGAATTTGGGGCCCGCCTAGTGGGCAGTGGTGAATGTGGCGGTTTCCTGCAGGTTGCTGGCCTGAAGTATTCAATAGACCCCTCTGTTCCTAACACAATAAAAACTTCTGCAGAAGGACTTTGGGCTCAAGGACCTTCTGAATACAGGGTAAAAGATGTTTTTATTTATAATAGGGAAAGCGAAAGCTATGAGCCTTTGGATTTAAGTAAAGTCTATACAATGGGCGGCCTCAATTATACCCTGCGCAACATGGGAGACGGCTTTGCGATGCTTTCAAATGCTAAACTTGTAAAAGACTATGTTGGTGAAGATTATTTAATGACCGCAGCCTATGCAAAAGCCTTTGCTAAGGGCCAAGACGGCAAGAGCCATATTTCAAGTAAAAATAGCCCCCTGTCCTCTTGGAAAAATTACCTGCTTGACTACGAAAATCCCCTGGGGTCAGGAAGAATAACTATTATTGAACATTAGTTTTTTCCACCTGCCGGCCTTGTAGTAGACGAACATCCCTATGCTGCAAGCTACCCAGCCGGCAGGATACCCCAAGGCTATGGGTATAAGAGAAGAACTTAACCTAGAGACTATAGCCAAATAAAGCTGCCTGAATAGAACAAAAGATGCAAGCATTATAAACATAGGAGCCTTGGCATCTCCTGCTCCCCTAAGTATTCCCGCAAAAATCTGGTTTACAACACAGGCCACATAAAAGGGTGAAAGTAGCCTTAAAAGCATGGTTCCTTGGCTGATAACCGCTTGATCCTTAGAGAAAAGGTGCACTAAGTTTGAAGCAAAAATAAAGAGGAAGATTAAAAGGGCTACTGTTATCATTTCTGCAAGGGCAAGAGTTGTCCTAACCCCTTCCTTTACCCGCTTTAAGTTGCCAGCCCCCGTGTTCTGACCGGTAAAGGTTGTCCCCGCCAGGGAAACGCTCATCATGGGCAGCAGCATGAACATATCTATATTCCTGTAAGCACTCCAACCCGCCATGACATCTTCGCCGAAGTTATTGATGTAAGCCTGCACAAATACATTGCTCACCGCTGTTAAAAGTTGCTGAATCGCAGCAGGAAGGCCCACGGCAAGAATCTGGCGGAAAATGAAGGGGCTGAATGAAAGTTTTTTCCAAAGAATTCTATAGGAGGCTTTTGTTCTAGTCAGGGTGATAAGTACAAGTATTGCTGATAGCCCCTGGGAGATTATAGTTGCATAGGCTGCTCCTGCAATGCCCCATTTAAAGACAATGACAAAAACTAGGTCTAGTACAGTGTTTAAAATTGCGGTAAAAATTAAAAAGTAGAGGGGCCGTCTAGAATCACCCACAGCCCTAAGAATTCCTGACCCTGCGTTATACAGCAAAAGCCCCGAGGCTCCCGCAAAGTAAATTCTTAGGTAAGTTTCTCCTTCTTTAAGAACATTTTCAGGAGTATTCATTGCTTTTAGCATCAGGGGGGTAAGCAGGACGCCTGCTAAGCTTATGACTATGCTTAAAAACAAAATCATAACAATCGTTGTCTGCACAGTCTCGCTGACCTTTTTATCATTCTTTGCCCCATAGTATTGGGAGATTATAACACCCGCCCCTGTTGCAAGGCCCGCAAAAAATCCTATAAGAGAAAAAATTATAGGGGCGGAAGAACCAGTTGCCGCAAGGGCCTGCTTGCCAACCCAGTTCCCAACAACCCAGTTGTCCACTGTGTTATACAGTTGCTGAAAAATATTGCCCAAAAGCAGGGGGAGGGCAAAAAATATAATGTGCTGCCAAACAGGTCCCTGTGTCATGTCCCTTTCATTTTTTTTAGAAAAATCCATAAAATCCTCTTAAAAGGTCATCCCCACTGAAAATACAAATTGAAATGCTGATTTTGGAATGTTGTAGGCCAAGCAAAGACTCATTGCGGGAATGGCAATTTTCTTTAAATATAGTTTAGAACCAAAGACTGGTCCGTGGCAAAAGACCTTGCTGTCATCCCAGTCCTCTACGATTACCGCCTCGTAAAGGGCATAAGCTGATATTGTCGCAAGGCTAGGGTTAAAGAGGGCATATTCAAAGCCAGCCCAAGTAGCAGCTCCCTTGTCAGTCTTAAAATTATCTGGAAGTGTGAAAGAATGGATACTGCTCCTATCAAACAAATCAGTTACATCTCCCTTGTGCTGAATTTTTGCTGAAGCAGAAAATAAAAATCTAAGTTTTTTTAGTAGAGGCTCTTCTACACTAAATGTTAAATGTGCACTCTGATTTGTGTTTTTTTCTGTGTTTAAGGCAAGAGCAGAACTTGCAATGATATGTTCTCCAGACATAAAGCAGCCGTTCCAATCGTTTGTATTAAAAGAAAGTGAGGCAGAAAGCTGTCCTTTTAAACCAGATTCCAAGCCCTCTTTTTCTTCTTTAAAATCTGCGTAGCCTGCCCCCAACCCTATGCTAGCCGACCAATACTTGTTGAATTGCTCAAGTAAAGAGAGCGAAGCCGAAAATCCTTTTGATTCGTATGAAAAAACAGTCTCATTATCTATATTGCTGATTTCAGATTCTCCCATAGAAAAGCTAGCTGCCACCGAGTAGCCAGGGTGGGTCAAATCCTTTGCGGGTTTAGAAAAGGCTGCTAAGGCGAATGCTGATTTTTTCCCTACAAGTCCGCCAAGGGCAAAAGTGTCTTTTATTCCAAAGGCGTTTGTGTCAAAGGCAAAAAGACCACCACTCAAAGAAGATGAGCTGACGGAGAACATGGGCAACACAATAAAACTGATTCGTTCTTTTACCTGAACCCTTACTTTTATTCCATTTTCTACTTCTTCATTTTGAAATTCAATAGAAGAAAAAAGCTCCTCACCCTGCAGGGCTGTCTCCAAGTCGTGCATGAAACTTTCTGACATCGTTTTTCCGTAAAAGTCTTTTACTTTACGCTGCATATAAGATTCACGTGTTTTTTTTAGCCCCGAAAACTCTATTTCTACTACCGGCTTTTCATTTTCTTCCTGCCCGAACAGGCTGTGAGGAATAAAAAGTGCTAGGCCGAGCAAGGCAAAAAAAAGTGCAAGTGATTTTTTTTTCATGGCGATTTCTCCTGAGCAAGTATGATGGCTAGAAAAATAAGTAGGCAGCCTACTGCTGTTTTTATTGTAAAGGCTTCTCCTAAAAGTAAAATTCCAAATAAAACTCCAAATACAGATTCCAAAGAAAGAATAAGGGAAGCAAGGGCTGAAGGAACGTATTTTAACCCGACATTCTGTAAAACAAAGCAGACCATTGTACTAAAAATGCCAAGATAGAGTATAGAAATAATTACCTGAGTCTTAGCTAGTTGTTCGAGAGAAATGGGATCGTCTGTAAAGGGGGCTAAAATCCAAGCAAAAAGTGAACAAAAAGCAAACTGAATGATTGTCAGCAAAAGGGGATCTTCTTTTTCGTTGAATTTGGAAACTGCAATTATGTGAAGGGCATAAAAAACTCCGCATAAAAGTGTCAGCGCATCCCCCTTGTTTATTGCCCACAGATTATCCCCAGTCCCCAAGGCTAAAAGCCCTATTCCAGTAAAAGCCATGAGGGCTGCTAGAAAAACAAAGAAGTTAGGTCTCTTTTTTTCAAGTGGCCAAAGAAAAAGGGGAATAAGAATTACGTAAACTGACGTTAAGAAGGCATTTTTTCCAGCTGTAGTATATTTACAACCAAGGGTCTGAACAAAGTAAGCGACAAAAAGAAAAAATCCTAGTACTGCTCCTTTAAGAATGCTTTTTTTTGTGCATAGGGCAAACCTTTTTAAAAAAATGAGAGACAAACAGACGGTTGCTATTGAAAAGCGCATGGCAATCATCAGGGCGGGCCCCATATAATCTAGGCTTCCCTTTACGACTACAAAAGCAAATCCCCAGATTGCGGCCGTAAGCACCAGACCTGCACTAAAAATATGTTGCAAACTTTTCTTTGTCATGTAGCAACTCCTTAGCCCTTGTAACTTTCTATCCAATTAATAAGGGGCCGTGTCCAATCGTCCTGAAAACAACCTTCAAGCAAAAACCTTTCGTAAGTAAACTGAATGTGACTGTTTATTTTTTTTCTGTCCTCTTCCTTTATATCTTCAGAGTTTACAAAAAGGTCGTTTATAAAGTTTACGGCATCCGCTGGCGTAAAAAGTTCGGGGGTAATGCGAGTCATCATGTAAAGGGCTGCTGGAATACAGTTTACAGAATGTTGCTTTAAATAAAGAACAGTTTCTGCTATTTCTATTACCCTGCTGTGAAGTTCCTTTGTCCACTTTTCTTTTTCATATTCAGTAAAGGATTCCCGCTCAAAAATCATCTTGTGAAAGGAATAGCACAAGCAGACTATTGAAATATGCAGGCTGGGAACACAGCAGTAGTGGGGATCCGCCTTGTGCAGTTTCTTTATGCCTTTTAAGTCTGATTCAGGTCTTTTTGTTGTTGTGAAAGTTACCTTATACACCTCATAAGCCTGCTCGTAGGTCATTTTTATGTAGCGCAGAAATTCCCCTGCCAGCTTAGACCCGCTCATAATCCCAAAGCGGTGAACTAACATTACCAAAGGCCTTACCCACACATTCACAAAGTCCATGTAGCACTTTAGGTAAGAAGGTTTAAATGGAATTTTACTGTCTAACTCATGATCCACAGACTTTACAGGTCTTTTGAGGACTTTAATCTTTTGCAGATACTGGGGAATAAAAAACTTAAAGACCACAGGGCCAAATACATAGGAAAAAACTGGAACTAGGCCCCACCAGTTCCACGGAATTGTCAGATAGGCTGTTTGCCAATGAAAAGAATTCATGCTACGCCCTGCAACCTTAGCAATACGTTTACAAGTTGCTCTTTTTACTTTTCCTTTTTTTAAGGGATACCTGTTCTTATCACTTGAGTCTTTAGGATTATAGGTTAAAAAAGGACGTTTCATGCAGTAAAGCTATTATATAGGTTAGGTCTTTTAGTGTCAATCTTGCCTATAGGGAGCAAAACTAATATGCATTAGCTAGTTGTTTTTCTATAGATTGCTCAACAAAACTATTTAATGAAATATCGTGTTCAATAGTGTATATTGCAATTTTTTTATGAAGTTCTGGAGAAAGTCGGACATTAAAAGACCCTTTGTATGCTTTTTCTGGTTCTTTTCCTTCTTCATGACAAATTATTAGATAATCATCTACGGCAGAGTGAAAATCTTCTATAAGTTCTGTAGCATTTGTTCCTTCATATGAAATAAGTGTACGAATTCCTAGAACCTTGCCGAAAAAAAGTCCGTCATCTGCGGAAAACTCAACGCTTCCAATATAACCTTTGTATTCAATAAGATTTTTCATATAAGTCCCTCTTGCTCTAAAATTTCAATAAGTTGCTGCACCTGGTAACTTTTTAACTCATTGTTTGGATGCGGCTTATGAAGCAAAATTGATGCATGATTTTCAGATGTGAATGATACTCTTGAGCCACTTGTTTTCCCTTTGTTTGACCTTGAGTAAGAAAGAAATCTGAGTAAAGTTTCTGCTTCATCGAATGTAAAATCTTTTGGTTTAGATTTTAGCCTCTGTATCAGTTTATCTTTCTTTCCCATGAATACAGTTTAAAGCAATAAACAAAAAAATGCAACTAAAATTAGTTACATACTGAGTTATATTTTGATGATTCTAGCCTTCTTACAAATCATGTTGCCTAAAGAGATAAAAATCTGTAAAATGAAACAAAAGAATTTAAGGAGATAATTATGGCATTTACTGATATTGAAAGCCTTTTACCCCACCGCAAGCCTTTTTTGTTTGTAGACACAATTGAAAGCTACGATGATAATGGCTGTGTTTGTACAAGAAAGTTTACAGAAGAAGATTTTTTCTTTAAAGGACATTTCCCAGAATACCCCGTAGTACCAGGTGTTATACTTATAGAAACAATGGCGCAAGGAGGGGGAGCTGCCTTAAGTTTACAGAAAAAGTTTGCAGAAGGTTCTCTCTTTTTTCTTGCTACAGTGGACAAGGTAAAGTTTCGCCATCAGGTAAGACCAGGAGATACTGTCCGCATGGAAGTGACCAATCTGCGCGCAACACCCCACATGGTCAAGCAGAGTGGCAAGGCCTTTGTAGGCGACACCCTTTGTGCCGAAGCAGAATGGATGTGCCTAGTAGGGGATGCTTCTTCTGCTAAATAATTCCTTCGTAAACAAGACCTTGTTTACCGTCAACTGTAACTGAATACCCGCTTTCCAAGGTGTCAGTTACGTTGCGGGCATCAGTTATCCAAACTAAATTCTTGTTTATTTCAGCAAGGCGACTATCGCTTAAGTCGCTGCCACTTTCTGCAACAACAGCTTCAACCATGCGGAGGGCAGGAATAAAATCTTCAGTAATGCGGCGGCATACCAAAACGGGCATCTTTTGAGCTGCAGCCTTTTCAGCAGCTTCTTTTGCAGTACTTGCAAGTATAATCCTACCAGAGGCCTGGCTCCTAGCTGAATTTGCAAAGCCCCTTACTGTTCCGCGGGCTAAAACAGTGCCTACTAAAAGGACCTTTATGTTGTTTGCCATAAGAGGAGAATGAAGGGGAATAGAAGCCGTAACAACTATTCTGTCTGCAAACTGAACTGCCCCTTCGTCCTTAGCCTTTTTAATTGAATTCTGAATCATTTCATCTGAATCAGATGCAACAGGACACAGCATTGGAATTACGCCCCAGTTTAAAAGTAGCTGCCTAGCAATTTTTTTGTCAGGGGTAACAGCCAAAATCAGCTGGTTGGGGCGGAAACGGCTGATAAGTCTTGTTGTGTTGCCGTGTAGGGTAGGGGTTATTATTGCCTTAGCCTTTACTGCTTCTGCTATTGCAAAGGCCGACCTTGTTACCGTAAGGCCTATGTCAGCATCCCCTGTATCCTCCTCTGCGTGTAGCTTGTTTCTTTGCGCCATCTTAAGCCTATATTCACGGGAATCCTCTGCTGTTTTTGCAATAAGTGCCATTGTTCGCACTGCTTCTACGGGGTATTTTCCGCCAGCGGTTTCTCCGCTTAGCATAATGGCATCAGTTCCGTCAAAAACAGCATTTGCAACATCAGTTGCTTCTGCCCTTGTTGG
>CAJOQA010000157.1 GCA_905236465.1 uncultured Treponema sp. | reverse complement strand
GCAAGGTTTTCAGGATAATGCAATTCTACAGGATAAACTTGTCTTAATGCAAAAGGAGTTTCACCCAAAAGTCCGCTAAGCCTTGTAGAGTTTTCAGTTTCAAAAGCAAAAGCTTGCACAGACCATGCATACTGACCTTCTGGTAAAGGCCTTAAGTCTACGTCTATTGTATTATCTTGAATTAAGTTCTGCTCAAAAATTTCTTCTCCTGTCTTGGGGTTAAAAACGATTACTTTGTAATAGTCAGCAGCAAAAACCTTTGACCAGTTAAAAGAAGTAAGCTGACCTGGCCGTACAACTGCACGGTTATTTAAATTAGGTGCATCACAAGATGGTGCATCAAGTTGCTCAATAACATAAAAACTTTTTGTATCAGTTGTAAAGTCAAGGCTTAAATTTGAATCAATTTTTTTTACCCGCCAGTAATAGTGACCAGGGCTAAGGACAAGACCAGAAATTTTTTCTGAAGTAGACTGCCCTTCAAAGTTCAACTTTGCAAAAGAACTTTCATCTGATACTTGAAAATAAGAATCAAATGGAAGGTTAGACTTCCAAGTAAAAGTAATATTAGGAACAAGATTCACACAAATCTTGTAGCCGTCTGGCGGGTAAATGCTTCTGTGTATAATCTGACCTTTTAATGCAATAAATTCCCTTGTTTCACCACGGTCAGAAATATTTCCTTCTGCATCCACAGCAGAAACATTCCAATACCAAGTTCCATCGGTAAGACCTAATTTTTTTGCATCTACAGAAAAATAGTTATTTTCAACTTTAGCTTTTACAAGGGGTTTTGTCATGTTAGGGTTATTTGAAATTTGAATTATATAACTTTTAGCTTCGTTCTTACTTTCCCAAGAAAAAATTGTGTTCTTTACACCTTCAGTTGTATCAACAAAATCCTTTGCTCTTGGCAGAACAAGGGAAGGGTCTGCAAACTCGCCTTTCTTTTCAATTAAAAACTCCCCAACATCAGAAGGTCCATAAAAACCAATCTTTCCAACTGCATAGTAGGGAGTTACCCGCCAATACCACTTACCTTCCCCTATAGCAGAAATAATGCTTGATGTTCCATCTGTATTTTGAACAAAAGAGGGATTTTTCATATCCGAAGCAGAAGAAATTTCAAAACGGTAAGAAGAAGCGTTTTCGCTTTCACTCCAAATAAAACGCAAGGCAGGAAACTTTTTTCTAAAACTAAAAGAATAATCTTTTGCTGGAGCAATTAAAACAGGGGGCAATGAATGTATTACAAAAACTCTTCCTTCTATTTCTTCAACACCTCCACTGTGTTCTACAGAAAGCCTCCAGTAGTTTATGCCAGGCTTTAATGGACGGGTAAAATCAACTTTATTTTCTGCACTTTCACTATCATATATAGAAGAAAAATCTTTTTTTTGCGAAAGCTCTATTTTTGCCTTGTAAGTATCAATGTTTTCAAGATTCAACCTAAAGCGAACATTTTCTTCATTATTTCCGCTAATAATTTTTTTGTTTGCAGTAGGTTCTATTACTGTTACAAGAGCTTTAGTAAAATCATTATCCGTTAAGGTTTGTACTTGCCCTTCAGAAACTAAAGTTTCATCGTCTCCACTTCTAACATAAGAAGTTCCCTTAATTCCCTGAACCTTAAAAGAAGAATCGTTGTTTTTTTCTACCTCAACACTAGCACTAGAATTTTTTCCTACAGTAACAGATTTTCCCTTGTGGCTAATTACAACTTCACCGCCATCATCACCTGCTTCTGCAAGCAATGTTCCGTAAAGCAAGTCAGCACTTAAACCTGTTTCTTCGCTAAGAAAAATCTGAGTCATGGAGTTATCAATAAGATTCAACTCACCTCTGTCATTTATAAAGCGAATAGTGGCTTCACTCATATTTTCTGTGCGGATTGTATCTCCATTGTAAACGGGTGAAGACTGCTGCAAACGATCCCAAATTGTACGTTCCTGAAAACGGCGGCTGGCAGTTTTATATTTAAAAGTTATAGTTCCAATGGGAGCTTCGTCTTTTTGAAAAGAAGCTGTATATTCATTGTAGAAAATGTAAATGTTGTAAATAGCAAGTAAAAGCCAAAAAAGAGTTATGAGAACAAATAAAACCTTTTCCCTTTTAGAAATGGGCTTACTGTTTGACTTGGATTTTATTTTCTTCTTCATTTAAGTTCACCTTGTCAAAGTCAGGAATTGGAATACCCAAAAGTTCTCGAACTTCACGCATATTTTTGGGTCCTTTTTTGCCTACTGCACGAATACAGTCTTCGTCTATTGTAAAGTTTTCATTTCCCTGCTTAAAAAATGCTTCAATATCAAAGTTTGGCATATTAACAACACCAAAAAAGTGCTGTTCGCCCTTTCCTTTAACTTCAAAACTTACAGGAATTTTTTCTACGATTATTTCCTTTGCTTCGTTTTCTTTTGGAATATTAAAGCCAGCTTCTTCTGTGCGAATATATTCATTCTTTAAAAGATTATAAGCATCTTCGGTAATAAGAATATCAGTTCCACAAGGCTTGTTAGAAGCTTCTGTACGGGAAGCAAAGTTTACAGGGTCACCAATAGAAGTGTATTCCATTTTGTCTTTTGACCCCATAAGTCCAACACTTGCCCTACCCGCATTTATACCGCAACCAATTCGTACATGGGGTTTGTACTTAGCAAGAGCTTCGCCTTCGTGAGCCTTTGTAAAAATTTCTGCATCCTTATTGTACTTCATCAAGGCGTAACGCATAGCAATTGTACCAGTAATACTATTCGTTAAATCTTCTAGTACGTGCATTCTATGCTCTTTTGCAAGTCTATTTTTCTCTTCTCCTTCTGGCATCTCTTCAAAAGAAAGGTCATCGTTACGCATAAGACCCCAAACTGCCATGATTGCGTCTCCTTCAAACTTATCAATATTGCCATGACTAAGTTCAACACATTCAACCATACGGCTCATATAGTCATTTAAGAATCCAATAATTTCCGCACCAGAGTTTTCCTTAAAGCGATTCTTAAATCCATCAGAAATTGCTGTAAAGCCACGTATATCAGAAAAGAAAATCGTAATGTCTTTTAAGTGGGGGTCAAAATCAATAGACTTAGTTGCTATAGCCTTTGCTACATTTTGGTTTGTAAACTTAGAGAAAGTAATAAGGAATTCCTGTTCATCTCGAAGACCGTTATTTAAAACTCCAATTTCGTCCTTTCTCTTCATGTTCATCATATTCATAACATCAGAGTTAAAGTTTCCCTTGGAGATTTCCGTAGCAGCTGCTTTTTGAATCTTTAAAGGCTTTGAAATAGAAAAATTAGTATAAATAAGAACTATCACTATAGAAATACAAAGTATGGCTATAGCAAGATAGATATTAAAGCGGACTGTTTGCCTGATTGCCTCAAAAACTAAATCATAATCTGCTGTTGTTAAAACACCAATATCTGCAATAGACAATTTGTGGTAGGCACCAAAAAATTTCTTTCCCTGCTCATCTTCAAAAACAATCTGCCTATCTTGATCATTATTTTCTCTCATTGCAATAACTAGTGCATTATTTTGGGCACTTACACCAGCTTTTACTAAATCAGTATCAGGGTGAACAAGAATTTCTCCTGAATGATTAACCAAGAAAGTTGAGTTTACACTTTTCAAACCCATAGAAATTGAGTTTTCAATTATGCTACTTGAAAACAGTATAAGACAAGCTTGCTCCCAGCCATTTTCTTTCCATGGAAGCAAAAGAGCCATCATAGGAAGCTGAAAAACTACTGAACAATTACGGGCAGAAACAACGCCTTCTGTGCCTCTGTCTATATCTTCATGGCAAATCTGAATAAAATCTTCTATTAAATCACTGCTGATTTCATTTGCTAAAAAGAACTTATTATTGACTAAGCGGAAGTCAGCAGTAGTTTGTCCCTTTGAAAATAGAAGAATTGATGCAATATTTTCGTTACGTTCAAAAAAGAAAGCTTGAGCTTGATTTCTAATAGCAGCGTTGGCATTTCCACCAACAACTGTAATAAGGTCTAATAGCTGAAAAACATTTGCCTCTATGGTTTTTAGTTCAGATTCAGCGGCACTTGCGGCTCTGGTGTTCAGCGTAAGGTTATTGTCTTCAGCTGTAATGCGAGTGCTGTCTGTAACAAAGTAGCTTACTACAAAAGTAACAGCCCCTAAGGAAAGGACAACAATTAAACCAATAATTACGGCAAGTTTAAAACCTATAGAGAAGAGAATTCTTTTATCCTTTTTTTCACTTTTAACACTTTTTCCCATAACTTTCTTCTTCCCTTACTGAATGCACCTACAAAATCTTAAGTTTTTTTTTACACTACTTCAAGATTTTTTTAAGTTTCCTAAATTTTAGTATATCATATTTTTAAAATATTGACAATATGTGAACTTGCACCTAAAAGTTCAGCCCTTTCGCAAGTTGCCAAATGATACTTTAAGAAAATATCAAACTCTTCTTCTGACATTGCATTTAATGTTTGCCTCATATAGTCAGCAGGTCCGTCGGAAGCAAAAAGTTTTACACTTTCAAGCCCAGCTTCCTTTGCTAAAGAAGTTATGTCTTCAAGTCTAAAATAGGAATAAAGCTGATCCTGACTTTCTACTGTATGAAAATCTTCTGTAACAAGCCCCTGCACAAGACATTCTAAAATTTTTCCCTTCTTGAAGCAGTATTCAATAATGCTATATTCATTTGTTAAATAGGAAGCAAAAATAAAGCCACCCTTTTTTGTATGCAAGGCAGCTTGTTCAAAAGCCTTAAGTCTTTCTTCTTTGCTATGCAAGTGATAGAGGGGACCAAAAAGAAGAACTATATCAAAGGTTCTATCCTTTAAGAAAGATAAATCAAGAGCGTTACCTGGCCAACAATTTACATTTGCGTGTTTCGCTTCTAGGCAGTCAAGGTTTCTTTTTACAAGCTCAACGGCTGTAACACAAAAGCCTTCTTGACTGAGGGGCACGGAATAGGCACCAGTTCCAGCCCCTATATCAAGAACTGAAAGTTCTTTTACATTAGCGTTTAAGCCTTTGGCAAAGTCGTGTATGTATTTCATGTTGGTTGTAAACTCAACCCTGCCATGCCTAGACTTTAAACGCTTATCTTCATTAAACTTATTGTAATACTTTTCTAAGGCAGTCATTACTTTTTAGTACCGTCTTTTTTCTTTTCTTCTTCTTGCTGCTTCTTTTCTCTGCTTTCAAAAAAGTCGTGGATACTTTGCATAAGAATTGCTGGTGGCTTAGTCTTTAGCAGATAATTATCAGGGCGTGCAGCTAGAACTTCCATAATTGTTTGCTTGTCATCTTTAGAAGTCAAGAAAATAACTGGAATATTAGCGGTTTCAGGCTCTGCCCTTAGCATTTGAAATACTTCAAAGCCGGAAAGAACAGGCATTTCATAATCAAGTAGAATTAAGTCTACTTTATGCTCTTTTAAGAAAGCAATTGTGTTCATGCCGGAACCTGATGTATATACATTGTATTCCTTCATAAACCATCTTTCCATAGCCTTTAGATAAGTGCTGTCATCATCAACTAAGAGAACTGTCTTTCTTGTAGGGTCAAACTCGTTTCCCCTCTTTTTCTTAACACCGTCTTCTTGAACCTCATAGCTATAACCTGCAGAAAGAAGCTCAATCTGCTTTATCATTTCAGCTGAATTGATTGGGCGGATAAAGGCAAAGGATACGTATTTTTTTTGCACATACTTGTAAACTGCATTTATTTCCGTTTCGTTACCAATCAAATACAACTGGCGGGACTTATTGTCGTGGGCAACCAAATGCTCAAGGTAAGTAAAGAGGTCTGGATATTTATCTTCATAATCTTCAAGATAAACAAGAAAAATATCGGGAAGAGTATTGCGTTCCTTTAAAAACATTATTTCGTCTGCTTCTGGTGGCATAGCAAATACTTCAAAACCACCATCATTTAAACTTTTTATCAGGGCCTTGAGCAAAAATGTATTTGCGTTCTTAGTAATTAGAAGTATTCTTTTATCCATTATAATGGCCTCCTATCTCTATACTTCGCAACAAATCTAGTTTATCGTTAGAAAGATTATAACATTTTAACATTTCTATAAGGTTTTGAACAGATACTAGGTCTCCGCCTTTTTTATATTCATCTATGGCGGCTAGGGCATCATTCCATTCATCCTCATTTATTTCAGGAATAGCTTCCACTGTGGCAAAAGCATTTCCCTTTTCTTCTTGCTTTTGATAGTCAATGTCCGCATCTCCTGCAAGACTTGCTATATGTCTTAGATTTTGCTTATAGCCCCTGTAGAGTTTTAAAAGATTTGGGGTCTTTGCATCAATATCTATAAAAGATTTTTTGTCACCAGCCTGCTCCAAAAAAGCTGCCATCTGTGAAAGTTCCATTGCCCCAATCAAGCGGGAAGAAGACTTTAGGGCATGAACAAGAATCGTATAGTTTTTATAGTCATGTTCTTGAGCATATCTTTCAATTAAATTTGATTTTTCTTCTATTGTTCTATAGTATTCGGCAATAGCGGTTTTTAGAACTTCTACGTCGCCACAGTTAGCAAGGGCTATTTGAGCATCAATTCCCGAAGTTTTGCAGCAATTTGTAAAGAAAATGCGGTTCTCTATTGTAAAGTC